>JAGVUW010000359.1 GCA_019136035.1 Verrucomicrobiota bacterium
AGCCTGCTGGTGCCGGTGACACCCGCCCACGGCATCCGTGTCCACATGAGCTACTGGAACAACGTCATCCTGCGAACCGCCATCAAGGCCAGCCTCGGCCGCCAGCCGCCGTGACGCGTTCACCATCGCGACTCAGGGTTGCCTGAACGTCCGGTTCTGGCAACCCTTCAGCCAGATCCCCGGCGCACGAGCGCCGGATATGGCATGGCGAGACATCGCCTGCGGCGCCTACCTGCGGCCCACCAGCCTGGCGCCCTGAAAGGGCATCATTCGTCAGCCCAGGGCAACGCCCTGGGGAATCGGGCATGGCGCCTTGCAGGCTGAAAGTCTGCGACAAGACCGCGCGCATCACACCGCCATGTTTCATACGAGGAACGACCTGGTGAGCGGTGACGCGACCGACGATCGGCCCTGGCCACGACTTGACACCCCGCCGTCGAAGGACTAATCCTCTGCCCTGTCGGCAACATGGCCGGCGCGGGCGATGTGCCCCGGCCGACACGGGAGACAAGCACCATGGCGTCCTGGCCTCTCACCGCTGGCGGAGTCCTCCTGGCCGCCTTGGCCATGGCGGCCGATTTCGAGGCACCGCCGGCGCCATTCCAGACCTCGCCGCGGCCCGCCGATGGCGAGGTCCTGTCTGCCAACCCGCCCTGCTTTGTCACCCCGGCCACCACCGCCAGCGCCGCCGGCTACACCGTCGAATGCAGCCCCGACCCGGCCTTCCCGCCGGGCCGGACGCAGCGCTGGACGAGCCCCTACATGCTTACCGTGCCCGAGGCCGTCCTGCCCCCCGACGAGTACCACTGGCGCTGGCGGCCCGCCGACGCCGCCGACGCGACCTGGTCGCCGGTGCGACGTTTTGCCCTCCCCGCCGGTGTGCCCGAGGTGCCCTTCCCCGACGTCGCGGCCTGGGTCCGGCGCATCGGCACGACCCGGCCGCGCCTCCTCGTCCACGCCGACCGCCTCGAGGCCATCCGTCGTGAGGCCGCCGAGCGCTTCGGGCCCGCCTGGCTCAAGGCCGTGCACGCGACCGCCGAACGCTGCCAGGGCCAGGCCCTCCTGCCCGAACCCGAGTTCCTCCCTGAGACCCGTGATGTCAAGCGCATCGCCATCTACCAGAGGATCTTCCAGACCACGAGGCCCTTCATGCGCGAACTCGCGGTCCTGGCCGAGAACTACCTCCTCACCGGCGATGCGCTCTCCGGCCAGGAGGCCCGTCGGCGGCTCCTGCACGTGGTCGGGTGGGACCCCCGCGGCAGCACCAGCCTCAATCACAACGACGAGCCGGCCACCGAAGTCCTGCGCTACGGGCCCACCGCCTACGACCGCATCGTCGACCTCCTCGACGACGCCGAACGGCAGCGCTGCCTTGACTGCTTCATGGTACGCCTCCAGGAAATGCGCCAGCGCTGGGTCGAAAGGCCCTTCGAGAAACACCCTTACGAGAGCCACAACATGGGGTACTACCTCCCCGACCTCACGGAGGCCTGCCTGGCGCTCGCCGGCGAGGCCCCCGTCGAGGAGATGCTCCGCTACGCCCTCCTGCAACTCTGGTAGCCCTTCTTCCCGCCCTACGGCGGCGCCGAGGGCGGCTGGAGCGAGGGGCCGTCGTACTGGTCCTGGAGCACGGCACGCTTCGCCCGGCTCTACCGCCATGTCGAGGTGACCATGGGCATGCCCGTGCTCAGCCGCTCGCATCTGCGCAACATGCCGTGGTTCAAGCTCTACGCGAACCCGCCCTACGCCCGCCGCTCGCCCTTCGGCGACGGCCAGGAGGGCGCCGCCGGCGGCGGCCAGACCATGGCCATGCTGGCAGCGCTCTTCGACAACCCCTACGCTCAGTGGTACGCCGATTGGCAGGGCGCCCGCCTCGGCCCGGAGGAGGCCCTGCTCTGCAACGCCGGCAGCACCGCCGCCCGCGAACCCGACGACCTGCCCCAGGGCCGCGCCTTCTTCGACGTCGGGCTCGCCGCCATGCACACCGCCCTCCCCGACCCCGACCAGAATGCCTTTCTGCTCTTCCGAAGCTCGCCCTTCGGGTCGATCAGCCACGCCTACGCCGACCAGAATGCCTTCGCCCTCGAGGCCTACGGCGAGCCCCTCGTCATTGCCTCGGGGTACTACCAGCTCTACGGCCACCCGCACCACACCCAGTGGACCTGGCAGACCAAGGCGTCAAACGCCGTCCTCGTCGACGGCGAGGGCCAGTCCACGCGTGACTGGAATGCCCGCGGCCGCCTGCTCGCCTTCGACACCACCGCCGCCGCCGACTACGCCCTCGGCGATGCCCACGAGGCCTACGCCGGACGCCTCGAGCGCTTCCTCCGCCATGTCCTCTTCCTGCGGCCCCTCCACACCGGCGGCCTGCCGGTGGTCGTCATCCGCGACGACCTCGCCGCGGCCCGCCAGGCGACCTTCCAGTTCCTCCTGCACGCCCTCGAGCCCATGGCCGTCGACAGCGACGCCCGGCGCCTCACCATCCGCAGCGGCGCGGTCCGCTGCCGCGTCGACTTCCTCGAGCCCGCCGCGCTCACCTTCGACCAGCACGACCAGTTCCCCGAAGCCCCCTTCCGCCCGGCGCCGAATCAGTGGCACCTCACCGCCGGCACCACCACCCCGGCACCCGCCGCCGCCTCGCTGATCGTCCTGCAGCCCTACCGCGACCGCGACGAGGGCCGCCTCCTCACGCCACGCCTGGACGCCGGCACCGCCGGGCCCGCCCTGGTGCTGACCGCACCCGGTCGCACCGTCACCGTGCTCCTGCCGGGTCCCGGCGAGGGCTCCCTGCGCCTGGGCGACCTCGAGGCCCATGGCCGCTGGGCCAGCCTCACGCTATGCGACGGCCAGCCACGTTCGGCCGTCCTCGTCGGCGGCCGACGGCTCACCTGGCGGGGCCAAGACCTCCTCACCAGCGCCCGGGCCGCCTCCCTGAGCTGCACCCGCTGGCCCGACGGCCGACAGCTCATCGAGGCGACCGCCACACCCGGCACCGACCTCACCGCTGCCCTCGGAACCCCCGAAGCCTGGCAACAGCATGCCGCCGGGCCGGAGCTGCGCTGGCAGCCCGGACCGGAGCCCCTCCGCGAAGCCGCCCTCGCCCCCGACGGCCAGGCACCGCGGCCCTTCACCATCGAACGCCAGCCCCGACTCCAGCAGGTCACCGCCCGCGCCGATGCGCCGGCCTTTGATGGCCATGCCGCCCTCGACCTGACCCTCGCCAACCACGGCCAGGGCCCACTGCCCATCAGCGTCCGCGGCGGCCGCACGCCCACCCTCACTCACACCCTCGCCAGCGGCGCCGAGGAGACCCTCCACCTACCCGCCGTCGACCTCGCCGGCGGCACCGAGCTGGTCGTCGTGGCCGACGAATCCGGCGCCGGGCGGCTGGGCCGCCTCAGGGCCACGGCGCGACCGGTCACCGGCGTCAACCTCCTCCCGACGGCACTCCTCGAGAACCCCGCCAACCCCGCCACGCTCGCCTGGCAGCCGACCGCCATCTCCGGCAATGCCCGCGGCGAGGTGGCCGTCGTCCCCGACGGCCGCGACGGCCGCCCCTGCCTCAAGGTGACCTGCGTCGACCCCGGCGCCAACGGCACCTTCGGCGCCATCCTCCGCTGGCCCGGCCTCCGGCCCGCCCGGCGCGACCGGCACTTCCGCCTGTCCTGCTGGGTCCGAACCCCGCCGGATGCCGTCGCCGGAATCCAGGTCACCAGCCGCGACTGGAGCTGGTGGAAGAACACCGAACGGCTCGGCGACCGCCCGGCCTGGACCGAGACCGCCCTCGAGTTCACCCTCCCCGCTGGCACCGACCTCACCCACGTCCGACTCCACATGACCAGCCAGCGCCCCGGCACCGAGCTCTTCGCCGCCGACATGAGCCTCATCGAGCTGCCCGCGCCACCACCCGCCGAGTGACCGCCTCCGCCACCGCCCGCAGGTCCCCGTTGACATCGCCGGCGATGACGGTAGGGTCTCCGACAGGCGGCGGAAGCGCCGGCCGACGACGCGGCGTCGCAAGAGATCCGTGGATGGCGAACGGGGGACTCCAGTGAAAATCGGTGCGAGCACCTACAGTCTGTCCAAGGCCATCAAAGCAGGCGCGTTCGACGTCCTGGGCGCCTTCGACTGGCTGGCTGAGAACGGCGGCGAGCACATTGAGATCGTGCCCTTGCAGGGCGTCTTCTCCCTGGTCGAGACGCCGGAACTGGCGACGACGATGGCCGGTCACGCCAAGAGACTCGGCCTGGGCATCTCCTGCTACACCTTCGGCGCCAGCTTCATCGACTGCACCGCCGACGCCTTCAAGGCCGAGCTCGACCGCGTAAAAAAGCACGTCGACCAGGCGGCGCGGCTGGGCACGCACCGGGTCCGGCATGACGTCGGCTTTCGGCCGGCGGGTCAGAACAGTGATGCGCAGTTCGAGCGCGACTTCCCGGCACTGGCGGACGCCTGTGGCGCCATCGCCGACTACGCGGCGCCCCTGGGCCTCACCACGATGATCGAGAACCACGGACTGCACGTTCAGGGCGCAGAGCGCGTCCTGCGGCTCTATCGCGCCGTGGACCGGAGTAACTTCCGGCTGCTGGTCGATACAGGGAACTTCTACCCGGTCGAGTTCGCCAACACCCTGGAGGCCATCCGGCAGTGTGCGCCCTACGCGGGCATGGCTCATGTGAAGGACCACCACATCCGCACGACTGCACCCGACTGCCTCGAGGGCTGGCGTGACCGCGGTCGCGGCATCTTCACCCGACCGGCCATCGCCGGCGAGGGCGACATCGACATCGGCGCGGCGCTGGGGCATCTGAAGAAGGCCGGCTTCGACGGCTATCTCTCGCTCGAGTACGAAGGCCACGAAGAGGCGCGGCACGCCAATCGGCGGGGCATGGACAACGTCCGCCGCCTGTGGGACTGCCAGTCCTGAGCGACGCTGTCCGTGGGCCACGCGGGCGAAGGCGGCGTCCTGGCTGCCCGCCCCGTCTGCCCCGTCGGACCTGTCCGACTAATACTCTTCACTTAGTCTTGCATAGCCGTGGATTCTGCGCGATATTGCCTCCGTAGCCTATGGAGGTGACTATGGCGCGGAACAAGCAGGCTCTGCCCGGGGGAATACG
>JAGVUW010000476.1 GCA_019136035.1 Verrucomicrobiota bacterium
GTGCTGGCCAAGATCGAAGGCCGCAACCCGGCCTACTCGGTCAAATGCCGCATCGGCGCGGCCATGATCTGGGACGCCGAGCGCCGCGGCGTCCTCAAGCCCGGCATGGAGATCATTGAGCCGACCAGCGGCAATACCGGCATCGCCCTGGCCTACGTCTGCGCCGCCCGCGGCTACGCCCTCACCCTGACCATGCCCGAGACCATGAGCCTGGAGCGCCGACGCGTCCTGGCCGCCTTCGGCGCCCGCCTCATCCTGACCCCAGGGGCCGAGGGCATGAAGGGCGCCATCAGCCGCGCCGAGGCGATCGCAGCGGCGGACCCGCAGCACTGGTTCCTGCCGCAGCAGTTCAAGAACCCGGCCAATCCGGCCATCCACGAGCAGACGACCGGCCCGGAGATCTGGCAGGACACCGATGGCCAGGTGGATGTCTTCGTCGCCGGCGTTGGCACCGGCGGCACCATCAGCGGCGTCTCGCGCTACATCAAGCGCACCCTGGGCAAGCCCCTGGTCTCGGTGGCGGTCGAACCGAGCGAGAGTCCGGTGATCCGCCAGGCCCTGGCCGGCGAGGCCCTGACCCCGGCGCCGCACAAGATTCAGGGCCTGGGTGCCGGCTTCATCCCGGCGACCCTCGACCTCTCGATCATCGACCGGGTCGAGGCGGTGAGCAGCGCCGAGGCGGTGGCCATGGCGCGACGCCTGGCCACCGAAGAGGGCATCTTCTGCGGCATCTCCTGCGGCGCCGCCACCGTGGCGGCCGTACGCCTGGCGCAGGAGGACGCCTTCGCCGGCAAGACCATCGTCGTCATCCTGCCCGACGCCGGTGAGCGCTACCTCTCGACCATCCTCTTCGAGGGTATCGGCGGCTGAACAGGCGCCGCGGCGTGGCCGCAGCCGCGCCGCCGCCCTGCGGGACGCCTGTCCGGCGCCCTGAAAGGGCATCCTTCGTCAGCCCAGGGCAACGCCTTGGGAAACCGGACTGGCCGACTCGCAGGCTGAAGGCCTGCGACAAGGCCGCGCGCGTCACCCCGGCCAGTCCCACACGAGCCGCGCCGCCGGCGCCTCATTCGTCCTCGATGACGTCCCTGGGGAGGTCGTTGACAAGCTGGGTCAGCTCGTCGAACTTGAAGTCGATGTCGAGCACCGCGACCATGGTCCCGTTGGCATCGCGGATCGGCTCGGCGCAGGTCATGATCAGCTTGCCGGTGAAGCGCGAGAAGAACAGGTCCGACACGAAGGCCTCGCCCTTGGTGACGACTTCGCGGAACCAGTCGTGGTCGGAGAAGTTCTCGGTCATCAGCGGCCGGAAGAGGCCCTTCTCGCCGCGCTGCGTGTGCACCTGCGTCAGACGGTGGCCACTCATGTCGGTCAGCGCCATGATCTGAATCGAGGGCTCGGACTTGACTACGTCGCGCAGGAAGGCCTCCATGCGCTTCGGGTCCATGCTCAGCACATCCGGCGAGCTGCTGACGCGCTCGGTGAGGATGCGCGCCTTGACCTCGGCGGCCATCTTGAAGCGCTGGAACTCGCTCTGGAAGAGGCTGGGCACGTGGCGTTTGGCCTGGGCGATCATCTCGTCGGTGCTGATGCCGGTGGTACGCCCTTCGGCATACTGTCCCATGACCCAGTCGTAGATCCGGCGCACCCCCGGGTGGCGCTTGCTGATCGGCTCCATGGCGCGCTCCGGCGCATTCTTGGCGACGTACTCGTTGAGCCACTGGGCGATGCCGGCCACCCCCGACTTGTCGGTGATGGTGACATGCACCGGGCGCTTCAGCAGGGTGGTGGTGTCGAAGATGTTGTAGATCTCGTCGTTCTTCTGCACGCCGTCGATGTGGATGCCGGCGCGGGTGGTGTTGAACTCGGCGCCGACGAAGGGGTAGTTCGCCGGGATGTCGGCGCGGATGGTGTCGCGGAAGTAGTCGGCGATGTCGGTGATCACCGTGGTGTCAATGCCGCAGGCGTCGCCCATCAGGCCGATGTACTCGATGATGGCGCCCTCCAGCGGCGGATTGCCGGTGCGCTCACCAAAGCCCAGCAGCGAGGCATTCAGGCTGCTGACGCCGTAGAGCCAGGCCGTCACCGCGTTGGCGTGGACCTTGTGGAAGTCGTTGTGACCATGCCACTCGAGAAGCTGCGAGGGAACCCCCACCTCGCGGCGGAAGGCCCGCGCCAGCTTCGGCACGCTGCGCGGCAGCGCCGCGCCGGGGAAGGTCACCCCGTAGCCCATGGTGTCGCAGAGACGGATCTTGATCGGTATCCCGCTCTCCTGGCTGAGCTTCATCAGCTCCTCCGCAAACGGCA
This sequence comes from Verrucomicrobiota bacterium, assembly GCA_019136035.1. Lineage (GTDB taxonomy): Bacteria > Verrucomicrobiota > Lentisphaeria > Oligosphaerales > JAFGRS01 > JAGVUW01. The sequence goes on from JAGVUW010000476.1 coordinate 2,305, forward strand.
GGCAGAAGCCCTCGATGTCGGCCCGCGTGATGTCCTCGAAGTGACAGCGCGGAATCACCCCCACCGCCAGGGCCTCCTTGACCACCGCCAGGTAGTCGTCCATCACCTTCCGCCGCGACTTGCGCAGCTTCATGAAGATGTGGTAGTCCGACACGCTCGTCAGAATGCCGGTCTCCTTCAACCCCAGGGCCTTCACCAGCTTGAAGTCCTCGGGGTTGGCACGGATCCAGCCGGTGATCTCAGGGAACTGGAAGCCCAGGGCCTGACAGCCCTCCAGGGCCTCCCGGTCGCGGTTGCTGTACACAAAGAACTCACACTGCCGAATGATGCCGCGCGGACCGCCCAGCAGGTGCATCAGGCGGTACAGCTCGACGATGTGCTGCGGACGGTACGGCGGCCGCGCCTGCTGGCCGTCGCGGAAGGTGGTGTCGGTGATCCAGATCTCGTCGGCCGGGTCCGGAGCCTCCACAACGCCGTCGAAAAGGACCCGCGGCACGCTCGTGTACGGAAACTGCCCACGCAGGAGGTTCGGCTCGCGAACATCCTCGAGACGGTGCCCCTGGCTGGACGCCCGCAGCGGCTCGAAACTCCAGTTGCTCATGTCGTTCTCCTTCAGACCTGACCCATCGCACCTCACCAGACGGCCGAACCCAACCGGGTGCCAAGGGATCTGCGCAAACCGCCCGAAACCATGATCGCGATAAACACTACTGTACCGTCAGGCGACGCTCGCGTCCAAGTCCGCGAACACGATTTTGACAAGTCCAAGCACGAATTCGTCAAATTCGTGCTCGGCAATCACAAAAAATGACCAGTCAAATCAGTCAGACCTGTCTGACCAGTCTGACCTGTCTGACCAGTCCGACGTGCCAGGGCCATCGGCCCCTGGCGCCTGGGGGGGGCCGGGGCTCGGGGGCGGCCGGTTGCGGGGCGTTGCCGGGCGAGGTTGGTCGTGTATCGTAGGCGTTCACGGTGCCGGCGACTGGGGTTGCCGGAGGCGGCGGCGAGTCGACCGCAGGCCGCGGCGCCGCCGTAGCGTCGCCGCGGCATCGCGAGCGCTGAGTGCAGGAGGATCCACAGGCATGGTCGAGAGGATGATGGCAATGCCATGGTGTGCCGCGGGGCTGGCCCTGGCGGTCCTCGCGTCGGGCTGTCGGTCGCTCTCGGGCGAGTCCAGACGGCGCGGCGCGCCGCGTGGTGCCGTCGACGGCGCCGATCGTGCACCCTGCCGCCTTCCAGGGCGAGCGCGAGACGCTCGGGTACCGCCCGCGCTTCTTCCCCACCGGCCCGGTCGCCTTCGCGCCGGACGGGACCCCGTACGTGCGCGCCTCACGCCCGGACCGCGACACCGGCGACGGCAGCGACGACGGCTTCATCCAGTTCCTCGATCCCGCCGACGGCCGCTGGTACGCCTGGTCGCTGGTCGATATCCTGCGGCGTCACCTCGGCGCCGAGGCGGTGAGCATCGGCACCAACGTCCGGGTCAACGACACGGCCGTCCTCTGCGATGGCCTGGGCGACCTCTACGCGACCGTCCGCGTGGCGGCGCCGGTCCAGGGCGGCTTTCTTCTGCATCGCATCGCGGCGAACGGCCTCTGGCAGTGCCACCCGCTGCCGATGGTCGCCCGTCTGGAGCGCGTGCGGCCGCCGGCGGGCGCGGTGGAGGGCCCCCCGATGGTCGTGGGCCATCTCGAGGGGCGCCCCACCCTCATGTGCGTCGAGCGCGCCCCGGATGGCGCCCTGCGCCTCGGGGCGCCGGTGGCGTTCGGCCCGGCCGGCGCCGGCCTGAACCCGCCCCACTCGGGGGCGGGGCCGGTCGCCGCCACGGTCGGGCGGCGGACCTACCTCGTCTACGCCGGCGCCGAGCCGGTGCCGCACAGCGGCCAGCCGACCCACGGCGCGCCCTTCAGAAGCCCGAAGCTCGCCGAGGCCGAGAAGGGCCCCAACCACCCCGGGACGCCGCAGTATGTGGTCAGCGTCGATCACGACACCGGCCAGGTCTCCGAGCCCGTCCTCCTGGGCTTCGGCCAGAATCCCTACTCGCCGACTCCCGACAACCACAACTGCCCGTCGATCGTGGCCGACAGCCGCGGCATCCTGCACGTCGTCCTGGGCGCCCACCAGCACCACTTCTGGTATGTGCGCTCGCGGACGACCGCGCCGGCCAGCCGCGACGACTGGACCGCGCCCGAGGCGCTCGGGCGACGCCGGAGCTACGACTGCGGCCTGACCTACGTCGCCCTGGCCATCGACAGCCGGGACCGCCTGCACCTGGTGGCGCGGAATATGTCGCGCGGCTACGCCGCCGATGGCACGCCCCTCGCCGCCGACGCGATCAACAACGAGAGCATGATGCGCACCCTCGACTACCTGCGCGCCACGCCCCAGCCCGATGGCACGTGGGCCTGGGAGGAACTCGGCGCCCTGGTCATGCCGCTCTGGCACCGCGGCTACAGCATCTTCTACCACAAGCTCGTCCTCGACCGGCACGACCGCCTCTTCCTTAATTACAGCACCTACGCGGCCCAACTGTCCCCCGACGCCGTGGCGGTGTACCGCTCGCGCTGGCCCGAGGAGGCCGTCCCCGAGCCGCCGCCCGGGGGCCTGTGGATGCGGGCCCACGACCCCGCCATGCTGCTGAGCGACGACGGCGGCAACACCTGGCGCCTGGCCCTCACCGGCGACTTCCTCGAGGGCCGCTAGCAGACTGTCGGACTTGGCGCCCGCCGTAGATTCATCCAATCAAAAGGAGCCTGTCGGACGTAGAGCCACGCGCGCGACAGCGCGCCGATGGCCCTAAGTCCGACAGGCTCCCAGGCCGATGCAACCGCGCCGGCGCGGCGGTGTCGAAGCCGGGTTGTTCGTGTCAGCGCTGGCGTTCCATGCCTGGCGCCGCCGCGTTGAGGCGCGACCCGCCGGCCGGCGTCGGCGGGTCGCCGGCATCTTCCGTGAAGGAGTCCTGGGCGCATGAGTGTCGATGTGAAGCAGATCAGCGAGCGCGTCTCGAAGGAGAGTGCGCTCCTGGCGCAGGTCCGTGCCGAGATCGGCCGGGTGATCGTGGGTCAGACAGAGCTGGTCGACCGCCTCCTGCTGGCCCTGCTCTGCAACCACCACGTCCTCATCGAGGGCGTGCCCGGCCTGGCGAAGACGCTGACGGTGACGACCCTGGCGCGCTGTATCCAGGCCAGCTTCCGGCGCCTGCAGTTCACCCCCGACCTCCTGCCGGCCGACGTCATCGGCACGCAGATCTACAACCCGAAGTCCGGCGATTTCACCACTCGCAAGGGCCCCGTCTTCGCCAACCTCATCCTCGCCGACGAGATCAACCGCGCCCCGGCCAAGGTCCAGAGCGCCCTGCTCGAGGCTATGCAGGAACGCCAGGTGACCATCGGCGAGCAGACCTTCCCCCTCGACGACCCGTTCATGGTGCTGGCCACCCAGAACCCGGTCGAGCAGGAGGGCACCTACCCGCTGCCGGAGGCGCAGGTGGACCGCTTCATGTTCAAGCTCAAGGTCGGCTACCCGGGCCGTGACGAGGAGTTGAAGATCCTGCGGCGCATGGCCAGCAGCGCGCCGCGCCTGGAGGTGCGGCCGGTCCTGTCGCCGGGCGACGTCGTGCGCCTGCGGCGTCTCGCCGACGAGATCTACATGGACGAGAAGATCGAGGAGTACATCGTCAGCCTGGTCGAGGCCTCGCGCGAGCCGGCCAAGTACCGCCTGACCATGCCGGCGGCCGAGGCCCGGCAGGAACCCACCCCCCTCGGACAGCTCATCCGCTACGGCGCCAGCCCGCGCGCCACCATCTACCTCGCCATGGCCGCCCGCGGCCATGCCCTCCTCGACGGCCGCGGCTATGTCACCCCCCAGGACGTCAAGTCCATCGCCATGGACGTCCTCCGGCACCGCGTCATCGTCACCTACGAGGCCGAGGCCGAAGAGCGCAGCAGCGAAGATGTCGTGCAGCGTATCCTCGACAACGTCGACGTGCCATGATACCCAGGGACCTCGCCCGCAAGATACGCTATATACAGATCACGACGACCAAGGCGGTCAACGACGTCCTGGCCGGCGAGTACCACAGCGTCTTCAAAGGCCGCGGCATGGAGTTCGACGAGGTCCGCGAGTACCAGCCCGGCGACGAGGTCCGCTCGATCGATTGGAATGTCACCGCCCGCATGGGCCATCCCTTCGTCAAGCGCTACCGCGAAGAGCGCGAGCTGACGGTGATGTTCCTGGTGGACCTCTCGGCCTCGGGCGCCTTCGGCTCGACCGACCGGCTCAAGAACGAGGTGGCGGCCGAGATCTGCGCCCTCCTCGCCTTCTCGGCCATCAAGAACAACGACAAGGTCGGCCTCATCGTCTTCACCGACCAGGTCGAGCTGTTCATCCCGCCCGCCAAGGGCACCAGCCACGTCCTGCGGCTGATCTGCGACCTCCTCGAGTTCCGGCCGCGACAGGCCCGCACCGATATCGCCGGCGCCCTCGAGTACTTCGGACGCGTCACGCCGCGGCGCTGCGTCGCCTTCCTCGTCTCCGACTTCCTCGGCGAGGGCTTCGACCAGCGCCTGCGCGTCCTCAGCCGCCGACATGACCTCGTCGCGGTCGCGGTCACCGACCCGCGCGAGGTCCGCCTTCCCGACGTCGGCCTCATCGAGCTGGAGGACGCCGAGACCGGCGAGGTGGTCCTGGTCGATACCTCCAGCGCCGCCGTCAGACGACGCTACGAAGGCCTCGGCGCCGAGCGCGGCCAGGCCCTGCGCGAGGCCTTCCGCAGCATGGGCGTCGACCAGATTGACATCCAGACCGACCGCGACCACGTCCGCGCCCTGATGGCCTTCTTCCGCGGCCGCGAGCGCCGGTGGCGACACTGACACGAGCGCCCGGCGGCGCCGCCGGCGGGGCTCTCCTGGAGACTGCAGCGATGGCAGACACATACCGATTTGAGGTGCCGGGCGGGTCCTCGGCCGCGTCGCCGGCGCGGCCGCCGCGCGGCCTGCGGCTGCTCCTTCTCGGCGTGCTGGCGCTCCAGATCGCCGGACTCGGGCTGCTCCTGCGCGGCCGCCTCGGCGGCGGGAACGCCGGCGGCGCGGCGCCGGGGCTCGATCTCGAGGCGCAGCGCGAGCTGGCCCTGAAGCTCGAGCGGCAGGGCCTCACCGAGAGCGCCGTGGCGGCCTGGACGGGCTACCTCGCGGCCCAGGGCGGCGACCGCGACAAGGCCGCCGACCTGTGGTACCGCATCGGCACCCTCTGGCAGGACGCCGAGCGCTACGAGGAGGCCCTCGCCGCCTACTACACCTCGGAGAGCTTCGCACACCGCCCGAACCTCGCGGACGCCCTCGGCCAGCGCGTCCAGGAGTGCCTCGAGAGCCTCGGGCGCCTGACGGCGCTGCGCTACGAGCTGCGCGAGCGCACGACGGTCGGCGGCGACCCCGACGCCGGCGCGGCCGTGGTCGCCGAGATCGGGCCGCGACGCCTCTCCCTCGCCGAACTCGACCACATCCTCGAACAGCGCCTCGACGACGAGCTCGACCGCAGCGCCGCCGGCCTCACCCCCGAACAGCGCGCCCAGCGCCGCGCCGGGATGCTCAAACAGCTCGGCGACAACCGCGTGCGCCGGCAGGTCCTGGCGCAGTACCTCGCCGAGGAACTCCTCTACCGCAAGGCCTGCGACGAGCGCCTCAGCGACCAGCCCGCGGTCCGCGCCCGCCTGCGCCAGCTCCAGCGCGGCGTCCTCGCCAACGAGATCATCCGCCGCGAGCTGGCCGAGAAGGCCCGCCTCGCCCCCGGCGACGTCGAGGCGTTCTACGAGACCGCGAAGGACCAGTTCCGCATCCCCGAGCGGGCCCGCCTGGCGCACATCCGCGTGCCGGACGAAGAGCGCGCCAAGGCCCTCATCGCCAGCCTCAACGACGGCCAGGACTTCGACAGCCTGGCCCGCACCCTCGGCCAGGACGACCCGCGCGAGCCCCGCAACGGCGCCCTCCCCGGCGCCGTCGTGCGCGGCCGTGACGAGGCGCCCGGCCTGGGCCGCCTCGAGGGCCTCGACGAGGCCGTCTTCACAACCGCGCCCGGCGCCGTCGTGGCGCGGCCCCTGCCCTCGCCGACC
>JAGVUW010000526.1 GCA_019136035.1 Verrucomicrobiota bacterium
TCACCCTGCTCTACCTGGGTCGGCACGCCGACACGATCCCCCGTGGCGTCGACCGCGCCGTGGTCTTCTCCGTGCCGTTGCACGCGCCGAGTGCGGGTGCGCGTCTGGATCACCCGGTGAACGCCCTCTACCGCCGGCGCTTCCTGGTCGGCCTGGGCCGGCGCATGGCGCGTCTGGAGCGCTCGCATCCGGGCCTCATCTCGCTCGAGGACTATGGCCGCATCGGCACCCTGGCCGAATTCGACGACCGTTTCACCGCGCCCCTGCACGGCTTCGCCAGCGGCGCCGCGTACTGGGCCGCCTGCAACTCGCGGCCATGCCTGTCACGGATCCGCGTGCCGACGCTGCTGGTCAACGCCGCGAACGACCCCATCCTGACCCCGGAGTGCTTCCCGGTGACCGAGGCCCGCGAGAGCCCCTGGCTGTTCCTCGAAACGCCGTCTGAAGGGGGTCATTGCGGCTTCACGGGCGGGACGGGTCCGTCGCTCTGGTCGGAATGCCGCGCCGTCGCCTTTGCGGAGGGCGCGGGCGCGACCGGGACCGCGGCGGCGGCCGGCTGAGACGAGCCCTCACGGCGCCGTCGCCGGCAGGAGGGTCTCGAGGCCCTTCTCCATCATGAACTGGAAGAGCCCCGGCAGGAGGTCGCCCTGACGCGCCGCCAGGCTCTCGTCCCGGATCATCGGCGTGGCGGGCATCTCCCGGCGGCCCTCCCGCAGGAGGCGGCTGCGATCGAGGGGCGCCAGGGCACGGCGCAGGGGCCCCTCCGGGATATCGATCCGCTGCCACTTCAGTGTCGACACGAACGCCCCGCGGCCTTGGTCCTGCTCCCAGGTGTTGACGACCAGGCGGTCCGGGTAGAGCGCGACGGTCTTGAAGCCGGGCCGGCCGCCGGCGGCGAAGGCCGGGCAGAGCAGGTGCACGAGGCCCTGACGGCGGAACTCGAGGTCGAGGTGCAGGTGTCCGGTGAACGTCGCCAGCACCTGGGGGTGGCGGTGCAGGACCTGCAGGAGCCGCGGCGCGTCGAGGAAGGTCGGCGGGATGAGGTTCTCGTGGGAGAAGACCAGCGTGGGTCGATCGCGGTTGGCCTCGAGGTCCTTCTCGAGCCACTCCCAGGTGGGCGGATCGAAGCGCGAGCAGCCCTCCGGCGACGGTGCGCGTCGGTCGGGCGAGAGGAAGACCAGGTGCAGCCCGGCGGCGTGGAAGCTGAAGCGGCTCGGCCCGAAGACCTTCTCGAAATCCCACGGCCAGTTGTCGCCGGGCAGCACGACAGCGGGCAGGCCGAGTTCGGCCGCGATGAAGTCGCGGAAGGCGAGGTGACGGCGCTGGGCCTGCGGCAGGCGGGCGCGGGCGCCGCCGGCCGGCGGGTCCCACGAGCAGTTGTCGCCGGTGAAGACGACCAGGTCAGGCCGGATGAGGTCGCGGACGGTATGACAGGCGGCGCGGATCATCGCGGTCCGCTCGCCGCCGTCGAGGTGGAAGTCGCTCATCCAGGCGAAGCTGAGCAGGGGCGGGGCGGGGTCCGTGGCCCACGCCGGCCGCTCCGGGAGCGGCTGCGCCTCGAAGCTGCGGGCCACGGCGTAGAGATCGCCGACCGGCAGCCCGGTCGCCGGCGCAGCGCCGGCGGGCCGGGCGATGGCGGCCAGGAGAATTGCGACAGCCAGACGGACGAGGCGCATCGTGTCTTCCTTCGTTGATCGTGGCCCCTGGCCGGCTTGCCTCTCCCGGCCGATCCGGGGGCCAGACGGGGCCGCCACAGTGCTGCGCGGCGGTCACCTCTGGCCTGGCGGCGCCAGGCGCACGACCTCACAGCGCGACGGCGCTACGGCGACACGCAGCGTCGCCTCGCCGCCGACGACCGCCAGGTCGAGCGCGCCGCCGGCCACCAAGGCCGCGGCCGACGCCGCGGCGCCTGCCGGCAGGCCCGCAAGGTCGACCCTGATGACCGCCTCCTGAGCCTCGGCGGCGCTGTTGAACACCGCCAGGAGCACCTCGCCGCCGGTGGCGTTACCATAGCGCTCCAGGCGGATGCCGGGGGTGACCGTGCGGGCCAGTGTGATCGGCTCCCAGCCGGCCGCGTGCATCCGCCGCAGGATCGGGATGAACTGCCGGTAGAGCGGGCGGACCTTCTCATAGAGCCGCGGCTCACTGAAGAAACGCGTGATCTTCCAGGCGCCGTCCTCGAAGACATCGCCGCAGAAGTAGCTCGGGAAGATGCCCCAGAGCAGGCAGGCGTGGAAGTAGTCCTCCGAGTAGGTCGGCGGCAGGTCGGCGAAGCGGGTGTTCAGCAGCGGCGAGTAGGGCTTGTGGCGCAGCAGGGCACGCGCCGCCGCCATGGTCTCCGGCGGGAGGATGGCGCCGGTCTCCTGGCCGGTGACGTCGAGCAGGGCCGGGAAGTACGGCCACAGCGTACCGCCGTTGCCGTGCATGACGCCGCCGCGGGCGTGGACATCCCGCGCGATCCAGTCGACGTACTGCCAGGTCGAGAACATCTGCAGGAGCACCGGCGCTTTGAGCTCCGGGTCGAAAGTCAGCGGCACGGCCGCCGTCCGCCAGTGCTCGCGGCGCCAGTTGCGCACCTCGCCCCAGTTCGGCATCGAGTCGATGTAGATGCCGTCGAGGCGCGGCCCGGCCTTCTGCAGGAGGTTCTTCTCGGCCCACTCCGGGCTGTAGCCGAGGAGGCCCTTGTTGACCGGGTGCTCCGGGGTGACCGGCAGCGTCGGATCGGGGTTGAGAGTGAAGACGGCGCCATCGCACCAGGCCTGGTTCTGCACCGACAGATCGAGGGCCTGCTGGCGGTTGTAGACGCCCGAGAGCAGGGTCACCTGGGCCTGGCGCTGCTGCGCCGGCGTGCCGCGGGCGAGGTTGTCCTGGAGGGCCTGCAGAGCGCCGGCGGCGGTCCGCGGGTAGGTCTTGGCCATGGGCAGCCAGGTGGTCATCGGCTCGATGTAGCGGAAGGCGGTGATGCCGTGTTCATTGTCGAAGGCCAGCGGGGTCTCCGAGTTCTCGTCATAGGCGAAGCCGAAGTCCTGCCAGTCGGGCATCTTGTGGATGGGCCCGAAGGCATTCCAGACACCGCCGCGCTCCAGACGTCGAACGAAGAACTGCGGGTGGCGCTGGTAGTACTTGGCGGTGGCGGCGCGGAACCCCCAGGCCGGCTCGTGCCAATACAGCGAGACGCGGAAGTCGGCCTGCGAGGGGAAGCGGGCGGTATCGCGGACCAGGCCGAGGTTGACGGCAAACACGAGGGCCTTCAGGTCGTCGTTGTAGGCCAGACGCGCCACGCGCGGGCAGTCCATCGGCACGGCGAGAGACAGACCCACGTTGGCGCTGGTGATCGAGCACCACGGATAGGCCGAGGACAGCCCCGGCAGCGGCCAGTGCGACAGGGCGCAGTACTCACCGCCATCGACGCGGGTGCTGTGCAGGAGGTCCTCGTGCCATTGCCACGGGACCGCCTCGACCGGCAGCACCAGGTAGGCGGTGACGGCGCGGTCCTCACCGCGGAGGTCGCGCAGGGTGGCGTGGACATCCAGGCCGTCAGCAGTCGCCGTCCAGCGCGCCTCCAGCCCGATGTCCAGGGCAGCGTCGGTGCCGGCCAGGGTCACCCCGGCGGCATCCTGGCTCACAGCGAGATCCGGCTGAGTCCAGGGCCCGCCGGCGGCGACGTCGCGGAGCCAGAGGCCGCCCGGGGCGGTGCCCAGGATCGAGCGGCCGCCGACGCTGCAGGCGCGGATCCGGCCCTGCGCGTCGAAGCCGACGGCGAGGCCGTCGCCGGTGGCGATGCGGGCCGCCATCTCGCCGGGGCTCGATGGCACCGGCAGCCGCGCCGCCGGGGTGCCGTCGAAGACCATCCCCGCATCCAGTTGCAGCTCGTGCAGGGCCACGTCGTCGAACCACACCGTGCCCTGGTACCCCCGGCGGAAGAGCAGATGGACAGTGGCGCTGCGTACCGGCTTGCGGACCACGATGGGGTGCTCGGCCAGCGCCCAGTCGTGCGTGCCGACATCGAAGGTGGCGCGCTGGCCGTAGAGGTGGGTCCCATCGGCGTACTGCAGGTCGACCCAGACCGAGTACTCCGCGCCGCGGCTGCCCTCGACCCCATCGGCACGGCTCCAGGCACTGACCACCAGCGGCCGGGCCCGCTCCTGGTTCAGGGTGACGTTCTGGCTGATCCAGAAACGCGGTCCGTCGGGGCCCTTGGCCATGCGGACTGCCTGGGCGCCGCTGTGGGCCGTGGCCTCCAGGGCCCAGCCCGGGTCGGCCTGGTTCGACCAACCGCGGGGAAGGCCGTCGACGACCTCCTCGAAGCCCGGGTTGGTCACGAGGTTCGGCCCGCGCGCCGCCTCGACGGCCAGGGGCTGCAGCACCGCCGCCGCGAAGGCCGCGCCGCTGGCGCCGAGCAGCACCATCAGCGTACGCAATGAGAGAGTCCGCATCGCACACCCTCCGTGCCGGTCTTGCCGGCAGTGTCCCGGTCACCGCGCCGGGCTGCCAGGACAAGGGGGCCGCCGCCGCGTCGACGGCCTTCTCGCCGGTGGTTCCGACCATCCTCATTAACGACGCGCCTTTCGCGGTCCCTCCGCGGCCGATGCCGGCGTCCTGGCGCCGCTGCCTGGCGACCCGGGGGGCCACGCGGCGGCGCCTCAGCCGGCCTGGCCCGGGGCGCCATGCGCCACGATGCCCTGGAGCACGGCGTGAGGCAGGCGCAGGATCGGATCGCGGTCCGAGCTAAGGCAGACGCCGCGGCGCAGGCACTCGTAGAGGTTCCCGGCAATCATGGTGTTCTTGACGCGCCCGACCAGCTCGCCGTGGCGGATGCGGAAGCCGAGGGCGACGTTGCAGGAGAAGTCGCCGTTGTCGATGTTGCTCTGTCCGAAGCCGAGCAGCGACTTGATGTAGAGGCCATCCTCGATGCCGGCCAGCATGTCGGCGCTGGGCGAGTCGCCGGGCAGGACCTCGGGTGACCACGGGCTGCAGCCGGCGTGCCCGGTCGGCTCGGCGCCGGCCAGGCCGGCAGTGTCGAGGTCGTAGAGGAACATGCGGATGACGCCGCCGTCGATGATGGTGCAGGGCCGCAGTAGCGTTCGCCGAGGTGGCCGCGCAGGGGCGAGGTGCCCTTGGCGACGCTGCGGCCGTTGACGCCGCCGAGGGCCTGGTCGACGAAGCCGGCGAAGGCCTCCGGCGGGAGGTAGACGGGGACCTCGCCCTCGGGCGGCGTCGCGAAGCGGGCGCCGCGGTCGAGGTCGCGCTGGATCTCGCCGACGATGTAATCGGGGTCGAAGAAGCCATTGACCTCGCGCCAGCTCCGGCCGCTCCCGGCGAAGAGCATGTC
>JAGVUW010000775.1 GCA_019136035.1 Verrucomicrobiota bacterium
ATTGCCCTCCGAGTCGTAGTCGACCCAACTCCGCGCCAGGCTGTTCTCGCCGAACACCGCCGCCTGGCCGCGCCGTCCCGGCACGAACCGGACCTCGCCGTGGACCTCCAGCGGCTGACGGGAGCCCCGCGCTGCGGCAGCCTGGAGGCGGCCGTCCATCGGGGCGTAGAAGAGCACTGCCGGCGAGACCTCGACCGCCGGCAACAGCGGCGGCGGCACGCTCTCGGCGCAGCGGAAGCCCATGTAGCGCCGACAGGCATTGAAGGGCAGGGGCTGCCGCGAGGTGGTGCGGGCATCCCACTCGGTCAGGCACCAGGCGCCGCCGCGAGTCACGCCGCGGTAGTGCGGGCCCTGCGCCACGGGGTTCTGTGGCGGGCTGCGCAGGTAGAAGTCCTCCTGCCAGACGTCCTCGACCCACTCGCGGACATTCCCGGCCATGTCCCAGGCCCCGCACGGGCTGCGGTCGCCTGCCTGGGAGCCGACCGCCTGGGCCTCGTGCCAGCCGGCCTCGGCGGTGACGAGCCGCCGTGGCGACCACGCCTCGCCCCATGGGTAGCGCCGGGCGTCGGTGCCGCGGGCGGCGCGCTCCCACTCGGCCTCGGTCGGCAGGCGGCGTTTCACGTGGCGGGCATAGGCGGCGGCGCCATTCCACGAGACGGCGCAGACGGGGTGGTCCTCATAGCCGCGGCGGACCCGGCACAGCCCGGTGGCGTGGTCGAACTCGAGGCGCGAGGCGTGGTTGGCCAGGTCGCACCACTCGTAGAGGCGCGCCAGGTTGCCGGGCGCGGCGGCGTTGAGGAAGGCGACGAACTGGGCATTGGTGACCTCATGGCGGTCGATCCAGAAGGCGTCGAGGTGGACGGTGTGGGGCGGGAACTCGGCGGTGCGGCCGTGGGCGTCCTCGTCGTTGGCGCCCATGGTGAAGTTCCCGGCCGGCACCAGGATCTGCGGCATGCCGTCGGCGGCGGCGATGCGTTCCTCCTGGCCTGCGGCGGCCAGGAGCGTGAGCCCCAGAAGAAGGGCTGTCATCCGCATCGGCAGCGTCCTCCCGGAAGGCGCCTGTGGGTGGGGCAGGGCGGCGGTGGCGGGGCGTTTCATGGCACCTCCAGGAACAGCGCCGCAACGCGGCCTTCGAAGGGCTCGAGGTGGAGACGGAGGCGGCCGTCCGGCGCCTGTCCGATGGCGAGGTCGCGGCTCGTGTCGAGGGTCTGCATCCAGGCGCGTCGCGGGTGGCCCTCGACGGCACTGGCGAGGTCGACATCGAGGTCCCAGGCGGTGCGCTCCGTTGGCTCGCGGCGATCCAGGAGGGTGACCACCACGCGAGTGCGCTCCGGGTGCCGGAACCAGCGCGCCTCGACCCGCGCCGGCGTGGCGCCCAGGCCGAGGCCGTCGAGGAAGTCGCCGCGGCTCATCTCCGGGTGGCAGGCACGCCGCAGGGCCACGATCCGGCGCTGCCAGTCGTCGGCCAGCTCGGGCGGACGGTGGCTCATCGGGAATTCGAAGCGATTGCCGATGAGGAAGACCCTCTCGATGGCGTCGCGGCTGGTCAGGCGTTCCCCCGGGTAGAACTGCTTCAGGCCCTCGTTGCCATTGCACATGCCGGAGAAGAGAGGGTACTCCGGCAGGGTGTAGCGCACGACCTCCGGGTGGGCATGCGGCGGATGCCACATCAGGCCGAGGGCGTGGGTGCCGTACTGCAGCAGGCGGTCGGTGGCGTACTCATGCATCATACAGAACTGCCGCGGCGCCCGGCGCCGCAGCCGCGCGAAGAAGTCGATGATGCTCTGGCCCTCGGCGGCCGGGCGGCGGTGCCCGTGGTCGGTGGCGAAGCACGGGCTGCCGCGCGACACCGGGCAACTGTCGAGGTACCCAGACATCGAGGCCGTAGTCGCGGGCCCACACGTCCGTCACCCAGTAGGCGTAGTAGTCGGTCCAGGCCTTGCCCGCCGGGCAGGTGTTCCAGTAGTCGTCGAGGTAGCCGGGCACCGTCGTGGACCACATCGAGTAGCTGCCGGTGTGGTCCATGAGGCTCTGCTGGAGCCAGCCCTCCGCCAGGTAGTCGAGGCCCGGCCGCGGAATGGCCTTGGGGATCTTCTGGGCCAGGCGCGGCTGCCGCAGGAAGGTCCCCAGGAGCGGATCGCCGGTGTTGAAGTTCAGGTAGACGCCCAGGTGCCCGCCGCGGCGGTGTATGGCACGGATGGCCTGCTTGAGATCCGCCTCGGTGCCCATGTAGGGGTTCGGGAAGCCGAAGTCGTGGTACGACAGCTCACCGCCGGTCATCTGACTCCAGAGCTGGATGTAGTCGATGCCGGTGGCCTGGGCATTCTCCAGCACCCGCGGGAGCTGCCCGAACTCGTAGCCCGGCCCGCCGGTCATGACATAGCCATCGGCCTCGACCAGCCAGTCCGGCCGCGGCCGCTGGGTGAAGGTCTCGCGGAACCAGTCGCGGTAGAGGTCCGCGGCGCGGTGCCAGTCGCCGGCATGGGGCGCCAGGCCGCAGGGCCCCGGCGTCCAGCGCTCGCCAGGCCAGCACAGGGCCCAGCGCTGCACTGCCAGGGTCAGGAGCCGCGAGGCGGCGTCGCTGCGCAGAATCAGGTGCGTCTCCGGCAGGGGCAACACGTCCCCGACCTTGACGTACAGCCCGCCGTCGGCGCCGTAGACGTCGAACCAGCCCATGGTCAGCCCGCCGATGTAGGGCAGCGGCCGCTGGCCCACCAGCGTCCGGCCCGGGTCGGGAAAACGCTGCCCCATGAGGTACGGCACCACGACATGCGGATCGGCGCCGCAGGCGGTGTCAGGCAGTCCGGAGAGACTCGGGTAGCGCACGCGGTGGATGACCAGCGACTGGCTCGGGCGCACCGTGCGCGGGTTGTCAATGGCGATGTCCCAGAGCGTCTCCACGCCCTGCAGCGGCACGGTGATCGTCAGGGTCACCAGCGCCGAACCGCCGAGGCGGTGGCGGAAACGCAGGCGCTGCCCGAAGGCGCCGGCTTCTGCCTCGACCGCCTCGAGGGTGTCGCAGTCGGGCAGGATGGTCTGGACATCCTCATCGCGGAAGCAGTGCGGCCGGCGCAGGAAGCTGACCGCGTCGATCTCGGCGATGGCGAAGCCCTCCGGCGGCGCCGCGATGGCCAGGCCGCAGGTGCGGTTGGCCGCTTCGAGCAGCCGGCCGCTCCGGCGGTCGAAGGTCAGCGAGACCTCGTCATTGCCGACGGTGACCGGCTCCGGCTCGCCGCGCCGGGCGCGCAGGGCCTCGGCGGGGAGGATCAGGGGCGCCGGCGCCAGGATGGGCTGGTCGTCAAGCCAGACCTCGAGCGATTGCCAGAGGCTGGTGCCCGGGCTCCAGAGGTCCCCGGCCTCGAGGTCGAGACGGGCGGTGCCGTCGGCGGTTGCCGCCAGGGCCTCATCGACGACACGGTCGCCATGGGCGCCCCGCAGCACCAGGCGGGCGCGCGCCTGGCCGGCCGACGGCAGGCCGACGGCCAGCACCGACCAGTGCACCGCGGTGCCCGCCCGCTGCACGCCGCTCGACTCCAGGCCGATGGCCTCGGACAGGAAACGCAGCCGGCCGAAGCCCTCGGGCTCGTGGAACCCCCGCACCAGCGGCGACCAGGTGGCGTACTGGCGGTGCAGGCGGTCGTTGCGGGCGATGTTGAAGGACCACTCCTGCCCTGGTACCGGCGCGCCGGCGCTGTCGAGGGCCGCCCAAGGCACGCGGACCTCCAGGACCCAGGCCTCGGCCGTACGCGACACCGCGGCCGTCCAGTCGCCGTTCCAGGCCTTGTCTTTGGCCTTGGCGTCGTAGAGCACCCCGGCGAGGTTGACGGCCAGGTGGACGTAGGACCGCGGCGTCGGCGCCAGGTAGATCTCGACGCACTCGTCGCCACAGACCGCGCCATCGCGGTCGCGCGCCATACCGGCCTCGAGCGCCGTGGCCGCGCCGGACGGGAGGTCGCACGCGATCCCGAGGTACAGCGCCTCGGCGTCGTAGAGGCAGCGGACCGCCGTCCGGCGCCGCGCCGCCTGGTCGCCGCCGAGGACGCGGAAGTCCGTCGAGACGACGGCCCGACGCCAGGCGTCTTCCCGCAGGTCTCCGTCGACCACCACCGGGCCGCTGGCGCGGCTGACGCCGAGCGTCGGCGCCGCGGCCGCGCCGAGCCCCGCCAGAGCCACAGCCGCCAAGGCCAACCTGAGGGTGCGCGGGAAGATCGTCGCCACGTCTCGCCTCCATCCCTGTGCCGACTACGCGCCTCGAGGCCGAGGCTGCGCCGCCGGCCGTCCTGCCGCCGCCGTTCGCGTCGGCGGCGGGCCTCTGCCCCCAGGGCGGCCGCCGCGCCCCGGCGGCGCTCGCGCCATGGTGCCCGGCAACGGGAACCTAACGCCCGGCGACACCGCCTGCAAACCCCCACCTTGCCCCTTGCCCGGCGCTCGCTGGCCGGCGGGGGGCCGTTCTGAAGCCCGGCTCTGGCACCCCTTCAGGGTGCGCGGTTCGTGGTTTCCCGTTTCCGGGGGTCGTGCTCTCGCGCGACCCCCGGCTACGATCTGGCACCCCTTCAGGGTGGCCGGGCAAGCCTTGACGCGATCCTCGATCAGCCCTGTGGCCGGCGGGGGGCGCCTTGGCAATCGCCCCGGCGGTGGCCATATTGGCGGGCGACGGGGGAGGGCCTGGCGTGGTCAGCCCGGTCACCCCCGGCTCATCCATGATGCAGGTGTTCTCGGTGAACCCAGTGGACAGCACAACTCCCGTTCGGCCCTGGCGGCGTGTTCATTTCACCGGCATTGGCGGTGTCGGCATGGCCGGCCTGGCGCACATCCTGGCCGACTGGGGCGTCGGCCTCACCGGCAGCGACGCGGCGGCGTCGGCGATGACCCGCTCGCTGGAGCGCCGCGGCATCGCGGTCCATGTCGGCCATGATGCCGGGATGGTCTCCGGCGCCGATGTCCTCGTCTACAGCAACGCGGTGCCGCCGGACAACCCGGAGCGCGCCGCGGCGTCGTTGCAGGGCCTGGCGACCTGTCTTCGGGGCGAGTTCCTGGCGCAGGTCGCGGCCTGTTTCCCGGTGGTGGTGTCGGTGGGCGGTTCGCACGGCAAGACCACCACCACGGCGATGATCGCGCATATCCTGCGCGCCTGCGGCCGGTCGCCGGGGTACCTGGTCGGTGGCCAGGTCCACGGCTGGGAACGCTCGGCGTCGGCCGGTGCCGGCGGCATCCTCGTCACCGAGGTCGACGAGAGCGACGGCACCCAGGCCCTGATCGCGAGCACCGTCGCGGTGATCACCAACATCGACGACGACCACTCCTGGAGCCTCGGCGGCGAGGCGGCCCTGCGGCGCAACTTCGCCGCCTTTGCGGCCAAGGCGTCGCGGGTCGTGTCCTGGGACAGCCCGGCGACACGCGGGGTCCTCGCGGGGCATGGCGACTGCCACCTGGCCGGCCCGGGCGACATCCCGCCGGAGTTGTCGCTGCCGCAGGCCGGCGAGCACAACCGCCGCAATGCCTGCCTGGCGATTCTGGCCACCGCGGCGCTGGGCGTGCCGCGCGATGAGGCCCTGCGGGCGCTGCGGTCGTTCCCGGGGGTCGAGCGGCGCCTGAGCCTGCGCTTCCGTTCGCCCGGGGCCCGTCGGGTCATCGTTGAGGACTACGCCCACCACCCGGTCGAACTCCAGGCCAGCCTCGAGGCCCTGCGGCAGTCGTGGCCGCAGCACCGCCTCCGGGTGGTCTTCCAGCCGCACCGCTACGAGCGCGTCCGGCGCTACGGCGAGGCCTTCGCCGGGATCCTCAGCCGTCAGGCTGACGAGGCCTGGGTGGTGGCGCCCTTCGCGGCCTGGGTCGACGACGCCACGGTGGCCGACCCGCGGCAGATCGCGGCGGCGGTGCAGGGCCCGCCCTGTCACTACTGGGATGGCCCGCTGGAGGCCCTTGCCGAGGTGGTCCTGGGTGCCGCCGGCGGCACCCCCGAAGTCATCGCTGTGATCGGAGCCGGCGACGTCGCGCGCGTCGTCCCGGATCTGGTCCGGCGATCCCGCGACGAGGCCTGGCGGTACCTCGAGGGCGCCCTCGACGCGGCCGGCGTGCCGCATGACCGCAGCCGCACCTGGGCCGACCTGACCACACTCGGCGTCGGCCTGGGCCAGCCCCTTCGCGTGCTCCCCGAAACCGAGGCGCAACTCGCCGCGGCCCTGCGCCTGGCCTCGGCGGAGGGCCTCCCGGTCTGGACTCTCGGGGCCGGCAGCAAGCTGGTCGGCACCGACGACGAGCCGCTGCGGCTCGTCGTGGCGTTGTCGGCGGGCGCTTTCATGGCAGTCGAGGCGGGTGACGATGACGTCACTGCCGGCGTCGGCGTCTGCCTCTCGCCGCTGATACGCAGCCTGGCCGAACGCGGTCGTTGTGACCTCGGCATGGTGCCGCTGGCCTGGATACCGGCCAGCCTCGGCGGGGCTCTGCGCACCAACGCCGGGGCCCAGGGCAGCGCCATCGGCGACTTCGTCCTCGAGGTCCGCGGCCGGCGTCTGGATGGCTCGCCCTGGCGGGCGACGGGCAGCGACATTGTGTGGTCGTACCGCCACAGCAGCCTGCCTGAGGGTGTCATCGTGACCGCGGTCCGCCTGCGCTGCGGCGCGGCGACGCTGGCGGCGGCGCGCGAGCGCCTCGATGCGACCGGCGCCAGGCGGCGCTCGGTGCAGCCGCCGGGGCGTTCGGCAGGATGCACCTTCCGCAACCCGGCGGCCGGACCGGCCGGGCGCTGGCTGGACGAGGCCGGCTGCAAGGGCCTTCGCCGTGGCTCGCTGGTCGTCAGCGCCCAGCATGCCAACTTCATCATCAACGAGGCCCCGGCGGCC
>JAGVUW010000345.1 GCA_019136035.1 Verrucomicrobiota bacterium
TGCTGCGAGCGGGAGGCGCTCCAGTCGCCGCGCGTGCGCGCTGCGGCCTCCCGATCCAGATTCCCCGCCTGTGGCGGTGCCTGCTTGGTCGACGCCGTGGGCCGGTCGGGCGTCTGCCGCGTCGCGCCGTCGGTCGTGGCGGCCGTGGGTCGATCGGGGGCCTGGCGCGTCACGTTGTCGGTCGTGGCGGCCGTGGGCCGCTCGCTCGTCGGGCGCGAGGCGTTGTCGGTCGTGGTTGCCGTGGGCCGCTCGCTCGTCGGGCGCGAGGCGTTGTCGGTCGTGGCGGCCGTGGGCCGATCCGCTGCCTGCCGCGTCGCGTTGTCGGTCGTGGCGGCCGTGGGTGCAGCGGCCGGGCGTGTGGCCGGCGTCTGGGCTGTGGGCTGGGCGGTGGTGGTCGTCGAGCGTGGCGTCGCCGCGCCCGTCTTCTGCTCCCAGCCGTCGTCGGTCCTCTCGTAGACGTTGCCGTCCTTGCCGGCGTAGATGTCGCCGTCCTGGCCGCGCACGACGGTGCCTCCATTGCCATACCTGCCTTCGCCGTGGATCGCGGCGGCGCCGCCGGAGCCCTGGATCGCCCCGACCGAGCCACGGGGTCCGGAGGCGTAGCCGCCCCGGACCCAGTCATCGCCGTTGCTCACTCCGGCGCGGCCCCACGAGCCGTAGGCGTTGCCGCCGCCGGCCCGATAGCCCGACATTCCCGTGGAGGGGTTGTAGGCGGCACGATATCCGGCGGCGCCGTTGGGGCCGTAGACCGCAGCGCCGCGCGAATAGGCGCCTGTGGCGGGGTTGTAGGCGGCATAGCGGCCGGCCCCGCCGTAGGGGCCGTAGACCTTGCCGCCCGCGACATAGCCGCCGTAGCCGCCGTGGTAATGGGCGCCACAGCCGTACGAGACGTGGCAGGACTGGTAGTGGTAGCACCAGTAGTCGTCATCGTCGTCGTCCAGCGCGGCGCCGATGACCAGTCCGAGGCCGAACATCACAGCCCCCGTCGCCGCGACGGTCGCGCCGCTGTAGCCGGCGGTGTAGCCCGTGACCACCGTCGTCGGTGTCGATTCGTAGACCACGACGTAGGTCACCGGGTGCTGGGGACTGCTGGGCGGGATCGTGTAGATCACCGGAGGCACCGCCGTGCAGACGACCCACGGGCCCTTGGCCTCGGCTGACTCGAACCAGACCGCGTTGTGACAGCAGTAGTACTTGCCCTCCACCAGAAACACGCTGTAGGGGGTGTTGAAGACATACTGGATCGGCGTCCCCTCGACCGGCTTGAGCTTGGGCTCGCCGTCGTAGGTCACGTTGACGGTCACCTCGGTGCGGCTGATCGTCGCCTTCTCCGGGATCGACGCCAGGATCACGGCCTCCTTGGCCGCGGGGGTTCCCGGCACCGCCGCCAGGACGCCGGCGGCATCGGAATCCTCCGGGATGGCCTGGAAATCGGCCGGCAGCGAGGCGCTTGCCGCCTCCCAGGGGCCCGCCAGCGCCGCCGCTCGGAACCAGCGTCCGGCCGCCAGAAGGTAGTACTGCTTCTCGGCGGAGTTGTAGAGGAGATCGCTGTCGGTATTCGCCACGAGCATCAGCTTCGTGCCCGGGATGGGCTGGAACTCCGGCTCGCCCGCGGTCACCACCAGCTCGGCCGGCTCGCGCGAGACGAAGACCGCCGGGACCGCCTTGGCGGGTGCCAGCGGCAGAGCGGCCCGAACGTCGGCCCAGTTGTCATCCGCAGGCAGCTTGCTCAGACCCGCGGGCAGGGCGGTCGCGGCGGCCCAGGGGCCCTTCTCGAGGTCGCCCGTGGCCAGCCAGTCCGTGCCGTTCAGCAGATAGTACATCGAGGCGCCGGGATCCAGGAACAGGTCCCAGTTGGTGTTGACGGCGAACATCAGATCGCTGTCGGGAACGGGCTTGAAACGCGGCTTGCCGAGGAAGATGACCATGATGGCCGGCCTGTCGCTGGCCAGGATCCTGGGCGGCGCCAGGTTCACGTCGACCTGGCGCACCTTGACCTGGTCGACATCGAGCTGCGCCAGGATGCGGTCCAGGGAGAGGGTCATGGCCGTGTTGGGCGGGGTGATGGCCATCACCGCCGCCGTCAGACGGTCCGCGTCGGCTTTCGGGACGTCGGGGAAGGTCGCCTGCTCAACCTTGCGGTCCGTGAGCAGCACCAGCCGCTCCGTCTTGGAGACCTGGGTGGCGGCGCTGACTCGGATTGTCCCGTAGGCGGTCTCCGCGTTGTCCTTCCTCACGACGGCGATCGCGGCCCGGAAGGTGATCCGGGCGAAATCCGGCCATTCGTCGACCTGAGGCTGGTGGATGACGATGGTGTACTGGTCCGTGTCAAACGACCGCGGCCAGCCACGGTCCTGGACCTCCTCCGCCGGCATGGCGCCGGCCTCCGGGGGCACCGCCTGGGCCTGCGCTCTGCCCGGTACCGCGCTGCCGAGCAGGGCGGCCAGGACGACGGCACTGAGGAATCTGGCCAGCATGGGCACTTCCTTTCGTTCCCGGCGGACCCGGGCGTCTGTAGTTGGTTATACGGTTCAGTCAGGAGGTATGAACGCCTCAGCCCACCGCGCGGGCGGCGCTCTTCCGGATGCACGCGAGGCCGCCCGCTGCCTGCGCCAGGTCACTTCCGTGGAGCCGCCTGCGGCGGCGTGAACATCGCTTTGTCTTGCCCAATCTCCTCGCGGATCAGCGCGTTGAGTTTCTGGTTCATGGTCGCGAGGAGCGCTTCGCTGTACTTGGGATGGGCCGGGTTGGCCAGGTTGTCCATCTCCTCGGGGTCCAGAAGCAGGTCGTAGAGGGCGACGTCGTTGTCGGCCAGGAGATGCTGGACCGATGCCGGCAGGTTGTAGCTGCCCATGCCGAAGTAGCGGACCAGCTTGTAGCGGCCGTCGAAGACGGCTCGGAACAGCTCGCGCTTCTCGAGGTTCGGCAAGCCGATCTCGTTGACGAGGCCTTGGAACGCCTCCTGGCCGCGGCGGAACTCCCGGCCGGCCTGGTGGGCGGCCGCGTCGAACACCCGGGTCGCGTTGCGGCTGAACCACTCCGCGTCGATGGTGGCGATCATATCGTAGGTCATCAGGCAGCCCTGGCCGGGCTTCTCGCTGCTGCCGCGGGGGCCGACGGAGGCGGGGTCCGCCACCACACCCGAGAGGTCATGGCCCTTCAGGAACGGGTAGCGCCGCCGCCGTTCGGCCTCGGACAGGCCGGCAAACGCCAGCATCGTCGGCACCAGATCGAGATGGGAGCCCACCGCATCCGTCCGGTTGCCGCCGGGGTGGCGCGGGTCGGCGATCACCAACGGCACGTTGACGGTCTCCTGGAACGCCACGCTGCCCTTCTGGCGCAGGTGATGGGCGCCGCCCTGCTCGCCGTGATCCGCGGTGAAGATGACAATCGTGTTGTCGGCCTGGCCGCTGGCTTCCAGCGCATCCAGCACGGCCCCGATGTGCCGATCCACGTCGAGGTGGCAGTTGAGGTAGTAGTTGACATGGTTGTGCCACATGTCCCGGCGCTCCACCGGAATCCGGCCATAGTACACGTCACAGAGACGCTCGTAGTTGCGGACGGCTGCCGGCTGCCCCTTCAGGTCGTCGAAGAAGGAGGCCGGCAAGCTGGTCTGCCACCTCTGGCGATAGAGCGGCGTATCGGGGGCGTCAAAGATCGGGAACATTCCCTTGGTCTGTACCGTCCCTTCGCCGTCGGTGTCGAAGAACATCACATCGTGAGGGTTGACGAAATTCACGGCCATGAACCACGGCTTGGCGGCGGCGACTCTGGGAGCGCGCTGCGTCAGCCAGTCGACCGACTCGTCCGCGATCCTCCCATCTTTCAGGGCTCCATCCCTGGGCCCGCCCTGCACATCGCCCCAGTCCTGGTACTCGGAGAAGCCGTAGGGTTCCATCGCCGCGCTGGAGCCCTTGGCGGGGAACTCGGAGAGGTGCCACTTGCCTTTGAAGACGGTGTGGTAGCCCAAATCGCTCAGCATGTGCCCGATGGTGGGCAGGGCTTCCGGATCGGCCTTCATATCGTCAATCCAGGCGAAGTTGGTGTTGTCGAACATGCGGGTGTGCGGTGTATGCTGCCCCGTGTACATCACCGAGCGGGAAGGCGTGCACACCGTGGTGGTACAGTGCTGATGGTTGAACGTGACCCCGCGGGCGCGGATGCGATCCCGGCTGGGCAAGGCAAACTCCGCCGGCATGGGCTGGTGGGCATATTCCTGGTCGGTCACGATCATCAGGATGTTCGGGCGAGCGGACTCGGTACTCATCGCGGTCTCCTTGAGAAACAGGCGCTTACGCTTGGCACGTGGGTCCCTTTGCCACTCCTTGCCGACCGGTGCCACAGGGCCGAAAACGACATCCGCGGGACCGCCGAAATCGGCCGCCAAACCCTCGTCCTGATTGCGTCGCCCTTCGGCACTTCGCCCTCGCAACCGGGCGGCAACAGCAGACACTTGCCGCCCTTGCCCTTGTCGGGTCCGACGACCCCGATGGCGGTGACGCACTGGAACCGGAGGTCGTCAATCATGCCCAGCGTCATGGGCGGCACTTCCACCACCAGTGGACCACCGTGACGATCGATTCCTATCCCTATGTAGGCTGCGGGGCGCCCGCCGCCGGGAAGATCGAGCTCCTCCTTTTGCCTGGCGCCGGATCAGCATCCTGGGCCGGCAGCCCGGTCAGGGCTGCAGGCCACGGTCGTGACTACTGCCGCGCCATGGCCATGCGGATGGCATCCTCGGCCTTGACCAGGTGATCCGAGTTCTCCGCCGCCTCGGCGATCGCGAGCTGGACGCCCCGGATCTCGCCGTTGAAGGCGTTGTGGCTGGAGCCGTACTCCGGCGAGACCGGCGCGCCGGTGTCCTCGCCGACGTCGAGGCCGTCGTCGGCAGAGAAGATCATCGCGAGCGTCGCGCCAACCTCTCCCGCGCCGGCCTTCTGCCCGTCGATGAAGAGCGTCACCTTGCCGCCCTTGCCCAGGCCGCCGCCGGCGTACGCGAACTCCATGCGCACCTGGTGCTCGCCAGCCGGGATGGCCTTCTCGGTGCCCACGATAAAG
>JAGVUW010000675.1 GCA_019136035.1 Verrucomicrobiota bacterium
CTGATGCCGATGACGTTGTAGCGTTCGGCGAAGGTGCGGCACCAGGTGAGGTAGTCAGGCTGGTCGTAGCGGCCGCCCCAGTTGTGCAGGCAGAGCATCAGGCCGGTGTTCGGGCCGATGCCGGCCGGCGGCGCCGCCAGCGCCACCGCCACCGTCCGCGGGCCCGGCCGGAAGGGCCACTCCTGCGCGGCGAATTCCCAGCGCTCCGGCAGCGGCGACGGCACCGTCGCGGCCGTCACCGCCGCCGCGGCCGCCAGGCCGGCGCTGCCGACGAGCTGCAGCCGCATCCATCGTGTCGGAACTGGCATCGTCCTTGCTCCTCGTTACGAGCCTCGTTGTGCCTGAGCCCTCGGCGCCCGCGGCCGGTGTCGCCGCCACTCGTGACGCCGTGTCGACGGCCGTGCGTGGGGCGCTCAGCCCCGCGCCGACAGCAGGATCCACAGGAGCAGCGCCACGACAGCCAGCACCATCACCACCCCGATCCAGCGCCGCGGACGGCCTCTGCCGCCGGCAGCGGCGTCGGCGGTGCCCCGGGCGGGTGTCGTCGCCGGCGGGCCGTAGAGGCCGGCGAGGGCCTCCCGGCGGGCCCGCTCGCTCATCACCTCGATGGCCTCCTCTTTGGTGATCTCGCCGCGCTTGAGCTTCTCACCCAGTTCCTCGGGTGTCGGCAGGTCGTTGGGCATGGGCAGGGCTCCTCAGCACAGGCGCGCCACGGCCGGCGCGATCACCAGGTTCGCGAATCCGGGACCTCCAGCCAGGCGCCATCCTGGAGGATGCTCTGCTGGCTGATCAGCCCGGGCAGGGTCATGTCCATGGCCTCGTGGATGCCGACCGGCACCGGCGCCTCGCCGCGCAGGGCGCGGACGAAGTCGAGGACCTCGAAGAAGTCGCCGCCGCCGTGGCCGGTCTTGGCGGCGGTCTCGGCGTGCTCGCGCCACATGGCCGGGAGGAAGTCCGTGGCGAGGGCGTCGAGGTCGGTCCAGGCGGTCGGCTCGGGGGCATGGGAGCGCAGCCAGACGCGGTTCTTCTCGCCGGGGGCGCGGGCGCTCTCGTAGCAGCCGTCGGTGCCCTGGAGCTGGTAGTTGGTCATGGCATGCGGGCGGTCGGAGAGCATATCGACGCGGATCTTCAGCAGGCCGCCGCCGCCCAGGCGGCAGAGCATGACGGTGCTCTCGTCATTCTCGTAGGTGTTGCCGCGCGGGTCGCGGTAGTGGTGGCCGCTGCCGGCGCAGCACACCCGTGTCACACGCTCGCCCGGGTGCCACTGCAGGAGCGGCCCGAGGCTGTGGGTGCCGTAGGTCACCCCGGCGATGCCGGTCTGCCAGGTGCGCCGCCAGGTGGTCCTCTCGTTCAGGGCCTTGAGCTCGTGCAGGTACTCGCCCTCGCCGTAGTAGGTCTGGCCAAAGGCGCCGCGGCGGACCATCTCGCGGACGATGACATTCGGCCGCATGTAGGTGTAGTTCTCGGCCATCATGTAGACGCCGCGGCTGGCCCTGCAGGCGGCCACCAGGTCGCGGCACTCGTCGATGGAGACGCCGGCGGTGACCTCGCAGAGGACGCTGATATCGCGGCGCAGGGCCTGCACCGCCATGGGCACGTGGAACTGCATCGGGGTGCCGATGATGACGGCATCGAGATCGCAGCCCTCGAGCATCGCCGCGTAGTCGGTGAACTGGCGCCGGGCGCCGAGGCGCGCGGCGGCCAGGCCGAGGGCCTCGGCCTGGAGGTCGCAGACCGCCTCGATGGCGATGTCGCCCATGGCCTCACAGGCGGTACGAAAACTGGCGCCGCGACCGCAGGCACCGACAATGCCCAGGCGGATCGTTCCCATGGTCCTCTCCTTCCCATGCCCACCGGCGCGCCGGCGCGCGGCGGCAGACTGGCTGGAATGCTGGAATGCCCGAATGCGTGCCCTTCAGAGGATCACCAGGCCCAGCCCGGCGTTCTCGGCGAAGGCGGCGATGCCCTCGAGGTGATCGCCCAGGAGCAGGGCGCTGTGATGCGTGCCGCCGTTGAGGCTGTAGTCCTCGAGGAACGTGCTCAGCTCGTACTCGGGCCGGATCCAGCCGCGCACCGACTGCCGCAGGGACGGGTTGTCGCTGTCGCCGAGGATCTCGACGCGGGCCGCGATCAGGCCGAAGCTGCCGTCCGGTCCCGGCGCCAGGTTCACCAGCGTGCCGACGCCCGCCGCCGGGGCCCCGGTGACCACCGCGGGATTCTGCGCCGCGCTGAAGCTGTACGGCTTCTCCAGCAGCACGGCGCGGCCCTCGACGACGTCGGGGTTGATCTCGCCCATGTGCGAGAGGAAGACCGCGTTGCCGGCCCAGTCCGGGCAGAACAGCTCGGTGAAGGTGGTCTGGCCGAAGGCGCGCGCCAGGGCGCCGACCAGGCTGGCGGTGAGCACGTCGCCCTCGCCGGCGTAGCCCAGGCCGCGCGCCATGGCCTTGGAGGCCTCGAGGAAGGGCACCACCGCGGCCGGGCCGTCGGGGCGGTCGAAGGCCAGGAAGTTCATGCTGAAGGCGGCGGCGTCGCCCGCCTCGAGCAGGGCCCGCAGGCCGAGGCCGGCGCGCACGGAGCGGCGGTGCACGTCGCTCGGGATATCGGCGGTGAAGCGCTCGCGGTCGCGGGCCATCTCGGCCTCGACCGCGGCCTCGCCCACGGCGGCGGCTGCCGCCGCGAGGTCGTCGAGGGTGCAGGCCTCCACCGTGATGCCGAAGGCGTCATCGAGCTCCTCGGCGGTGACCGCGAAGTCGCCCATGCCGGCGAAGGGCTCGCCGAGGCGCAGGACGCGGGTGCCCTCCAGGCCGTGGGCGGCGGCGACACCGCGGGCGATCTCGACGGCGCGGTCCAGGATGTCCGAGCGCCGCAGGTGTCCGGCGATGACCTGGTAGGGCCTCCCGGCGCGGCGCAGCATGCAGGCGAGGTCCTGGACGCCGTGGATGCCGTGGTTGTACATGATGCGCGAGGCATCGACGTCCTTGCCGAAGGCCTCATCCATGGTCGTGTCGAGCATCAGGATCGGCAGGGCCGTGTTGACGAGGGCCTCGACCGCCTCGAGCGACGGCGAGTAGGCCAGGTGGACGGTCACCAGCAGGTCGACCCCGGCATCCTCCAGGCCGGCGACGGCGCGCTCGAACTCCGGGCGCACCCGGCAGGTCTCGCTGAGCACCGCCGACACGCCGCGCTGGCGGAAGCCGTCGACGATCGCCTCGAGGAAGGGGGTGAACTCGGCCCGGCGCTCGGGGCAGATCTCGTCGTAGAGCTTCAGATACAGCGGCAGGATGCCAACCTTAGGGGCGCAGGCCATGCATCGTCCTCCTCGTTCAGGCTAGCGGCGGATGTCGTAGGCCATGAGCACATCGCCATGGCGCAGGTAGAGCCGACCGTTGGCCACGACGGGGTGGGCCCAGTGCGGTCCGGCACCCTCGGTCACCTGGAATGTCCCGCGGACCTCGGCGCCCTGGGCGCCCGGCTTGAGCAGGGTCACGGGGCCGCGTTCCGAGTAGGCGTAGATGAGGCCCTCGGCGATGGTCAGGGAGCCCTTGCCGGTGCGGCGCTCGGCCCAGCGTGCCTCGCCGCTCTGCGGGTCGAGGCAGACCAGGCCGCGGTCGTTGGTGCCATAGACGCTGCCCTCGTAGAGGATGACGCCGCCGTGGTGGTTGTCCAGCGCCTTGCTGTGCCAGCGCGGCGTGATGGCACTGCCGTCCTTGCTCAGATCGAGCCTCTCGGTGCCATGGCCGTAGCCGCTGGAGACGATGACGCTGCCATCCAGATACAGCGGGGTGGCGGCGTGCACGGCATAGCGGTTCTTGTGGGCGTGCTGCCAGAGCAGTCGGCCGTTGTCGGCGTCGATGCCGACGGCGCCGAACTCGACCATGGTCAGCAGGAGCCGGCGCGGGCCGTGCTGGACCAGGAAGGGCGAGCAGTAGGCGCTCTTGCAGTCCAGGCCGCGGGTGCGCCAGAGGACCTTGCCCTGATCCAGGCTGAGGGCCACCACCAGGGCCTCGGGGCCGCCCGGGGTGCAGATGACACGGTCGCCGTCGACCAGCACCGACTCGGAGATGTCCCAGGTCAACTGCCGGCCGCCGAAGTCGCGGAAGGTATCGACCTGCCAGCGCGGCTTGCCGGAGGCCTGGTCGAAGCAGGTCAGCACGCCGCTGCCGCTCATCACCAGGATGCTGCCGCCGCTCACGGTCGGGGTGCTGCGGCTGCCGGGGTGGCCGCCGGCCTTGACGGCGTCGCTGCCGTAGGAGGCCTTGCCCAGGATCTTGCCGTCGGCGCTGATGGCGACGAGGTGACCCTGGCCGTCGATGATGCCGGTGGTGTAGAGCCGGTCGCCCACCACGGCCACGGTCGAGAAGCCATGGCCGATGCCGGAGACCGACCAGAGCTTGCGCGGGCCGCCTTCGGGCCATTCGGTGAGCAGGCCCTTCTCGCTCGAGATGCCATCGCGACGCGGCCCTCGCCACTGCGGCCAGTCGTCAGCCGTGACGGCCAGGGTCACCAGGGCCATCCATACTGCCAGGGCTGCGGCGTGTGCTCTCATGTGTGTCTCCGGTTGACCTTGATGTTGTCGGCTCCGAGTGTAATTCTGAGAGGGCGCTCCGTCAAGCCCGCACGAGCCCGCCGGCACGGCGCCGCGCCGATGCGGAGCCCGCCTCTGGAAAGGCCGCTGACCATGCAGATTCTCTTCGTGACTGACATCCACAGCCGCACCGCGGGCCTCGACGCCCTGCCGGCCGCCGACCTGGTCCTGGTCGGCGGCGATGTGACGCAGTTCGGCAGCACCGCCGACGTGCAGCGCGGCCTGGCCGCCCTGGCGGCGCGCTACCCGCGCCAGCTTGCTGTCCTGGGGAACTGCGACCCGCCGGCCGCCGAGGCGGCGCTGGAGGCGGCCGGGGTGGCCCTGCACCGCCGGGCGGTGCGCCTCGGCGATGTCGTCGTCGCCGGCCTGAGCGGCTCGAACCGGACGCCGTTCCACACGCCCTACGAGTGGGACGACGCGGCCATGGCTGCCGACCTGGACCGGCTCGCCGTGCCGGCCGCCCCCGGCGGCCT
>JAGVUW010000040.1 GCA_019136035.1 Verrucomicrobiota bacterium
GGCCGCGCGGTGCACGAGCAAACGGATCCCCTGCCCGCTGGCGGCCATCTCCAGGGTGATCGTCAGCGGTATCTGGCAGCCCATGCCGACAGGTATCATGAAGTCCCAGCGGACGCGCTGGCCGAGGTCGGTACGAAAGCCGGTCTGGCAGGAGACGCCGACCTCCTGGGAGTAGTCGCGGTGGACGACCCAGGCGCGGCAGCGGGTGAAGAGGACGGTCCGGTCGACCGGGTGATCCGGGTGGAGGTTCGCGGCGAAGAGGGCGTCGTACTGGCTCTGGATCTCGCCCCAGCGGGCCCGCACCTGGGCCATCGAGCCGCTGTCGCTGCTGCAGAGGGCGGCGAGGTCCGGCGACGCCAGGCGGCCATCCTCGACGGCCAGGCGCACCGCCGGCCGGCCCGGGGCGGGCAGGACGCGCAGCGGCGCGACCACCTGCCGGCTCGGGCGCGCATGGATCTGCAGATGCAGCTCACAGGGACCGACCGGAAGCGGCTCGAGACCCGGGATGATCAGGGTGAAGGAACCGCCCGACGCCGCCGGTAGCGAACGGCTGCGGTGGTGGCAGCGCTCACCCGAGCGGAGTTCCGCCAGGAACGGCTGCGAGGCCTGCACCAGCACCATATGACCCGAGGGCACCGGCACCACCCGGCGCTCGTCGCGTTCGGCCTGCCAGACGACGCAGGGCACGTAGACATCGGGGCCGTACAGCTCCGCGAGAAAGCCGCGGGGGTCCTTCCGGAGGGCCTCGACCCAGGCGCCTGCGGCGGCCGCGTCGACATCGCCCAGGCCGCCGGCATGCAGGACATGGGCCTCCAGTGCCAGGGCGCGGTACTGCTGCCGCAGCACCGCCTCCGGCGCAGCACTGAACGGCGCCGCGGCCGGCGGCGGCGGCGCCGCCGCCCCGAGGGCCTCCAGACACAGCACCGTCAGCGGCGCCAGCTCGCAGTGAAGACGGTCACCGCGCTCGCCGATGGGCACCCCCTGGCCGCCAAGGCGGTCGCGCAAGGGCCCGCGCAGGCCGGGCTCCAGACCTGCCGGCCACGACACCCGCCGCGAGGCGTGCTCGTCGGGATTGGCCAGCACCAGCAGCGCCGGGCCGCCGGGCGGCCGCCGCAGCAGACCGATGCAGTCGGCGGGCTCGACCGCCACCGTCTCGAGGTGGGCGCCGGCGTGGAAGGCGGGGTGCTCGCGCAGGAGGCGGTTCACCTGGCGCAGCGCCTCGAGCTGGTTCTCGCGCGCCCCCCAGTTCAGCGGGCTGGAGCCGTGCACGTCGATCTTCTCGGTGGCGTACCACTCGACGCCATTGGCCACACCGAAGGCGCCCTCGTGGGACAGCAGGGCGCTCAGCGCACAGCGGAAACGCGCAAAGGCCTTCGAGGTGGCCGCCAGGCGGTTGTTGTCGTGGGTCTCGGCAAAGTGCACCATGGTGCCGCACTCGCGACTCAGGCGCAGCGACAGGTCCAGGCAGGCGCGCATGGCCGGTGCGTCCAGGCTCTGGAACATCTCCGAGTAGGCCCAGTCCAGGCCGGCCTCGCCGAGCAGCGCGGCGGTGGTCTCGATCGGCCCGCCCAGGCCCTCAAGGAAGAAGACGGTGTCGGGATACTCGGCGCGCACGCGCGCCACGATGTACCGCCACGCCGCCACCGGCACCATGTAGCCGGCGTCGCAGCGGAAGCCGTCGACGCCCTTGCGGCACCAGTGCAGGAAGACCTCGGCCATGTAGTGCCACAGGCCGCGGTGCCGGAAGTCGAGCTGGCAGAGGTCCTCCCAGACCACACCCCAGGCGCCGGGGTTGACGAACGAGCCGTCGCCCGAACGGCGGAACCACTCCGGGTGGTGCAACTGCAGCCACGAGGCCCAGCCGGTGTGGTTCGCCGGAAGGTCCAGAAGGACGTAGGCGCCACGACGATGCGCGGCCTCGAGGAGGCCCTCAAACTGCGCCATGGGCGTCGCCATACGGTCGAACTCGGCCATGCCCGGATCGACCCCGAAGAAGTCCTGGACCGCGAACGGGCTGCCGTAGCGCCCCAGACGCGCAAAGGTCGTCGGCACCGGATGCACCGGCAGGAGCTGCAGATAGCGGAAGCCCATCTGGCCAAGGATGACGTCGAGGCGCCGCGCCAGGTCGCGGAAGGTCCCCGAGGGGGGTATCACGGCGTAGCCGCGGCCGTCGAGGACGTCCACCGCATGGCGCTCGGCCGCCGTGGTCAGGGACCGCCCCAGGGTCGCCGGACCGAACTGCCGCGGAAAGGCGTTGTAGATGGCGTTGGCGCAGACCGTGTGCGCCGGCAGGACCCGCAGGTGGATGTTCCCCCCGGCCGGCCAGAGAGCCTTGTTACCCGGACCGGCCAGGAAGGCCTTGGCCTCGAAGACGCCGGTCTCGAGGAGCGGCAGCCGCAGCCGAAAGCGCCCCGGAGACACCCGCGTCATCGGCAGGTCATGCCAGTCGCGGGCCAGCGGCGGCCGCTCGGCGTCGGTCTGGTCGATGATCTCGCGACGCTGCACCGCAGCACGACCGACATTCGTCCGCAGCCAGGCATCGCCCGCCGGACCGCCGTCGACCGCCAGAGTGACCTCCAGGAGGTCGCCGCGACGGAATACCAGGCGCGTCCCGCACGCCGGTGTCTGGCTCAGAAACATGAAACACTCTCCTGCACACGCATGACAGTCCTGCCCCCGTTTCGACCCCCGCCAAGCCCACAGAGTTGCCTGAAGACCCCCGGCAGGGGTCGCCCGGCGGCCCCGCGCATGAAACGTCGCGTCGCTGCGTACGGCGTAGTGTTGCAGACTTTCAGCCTGCAGTGCGTTCCCTACGATCTCCCAGGGCGTTGCCCTGGGCTGCCGAAGGATGCCCTTGCAGGGCGCCGGAGTGGCGCGGCCGGCTCTGGGGCCACCGTGCCCTCCTGTCCGCTCTGCCCGACCGGCCCCGCGCCGTCAGACCTGTCAGACCTGTCGGACCTGTCAGACGTGTCAGACGTGTCAGACGTGTCAGACGTGTCAGACGTGTCAGACGTGTCAGACCTGTCGGACCTGTCAGACCTGTCAGACGTGTCAGACCCGTCAGACCTGTCCGACCCGTCAGACCCTTCAGACCTGTCAGACGTGTCGAACCTGCCCGCCCTGCGCCCGCTCCGCCGTTGCGGCCGTCGGGGGCGGCATGTATGGTGATGGCGAGAGCATCCTCACCCATCCATGCGTCGACCCCGGCAGGCCCTGCCGGCCTCTCCGGGCGGCGTTGTTGTCTTGCCGAGGGCAGCCCATGCGCGACCTGGATCCGAGCCGAGAGAAGGCCTTCTTCACCTGCTTTAAGAAGTACTACGACCTGGAGCAGAACACGGCCCGGCGCTACAACCCGGGCGAGTACACGCTCGATCGCATGCGGCCCCTGGCCGAGGCTGCCGGCCACCCGGAACGCCGCCTGCGCGTCCTGCATGTCGCCGGGACCAAGGGCAAGGGCTCCACCTGCCACTTCGCCACTGCCCTGCTGGTCTCGGCCGGGGTGCCCTGCGGCCTCTTCGCCAGCCCGCATCTGGTCACCGTCCGCGAGCGCTTCCTCCTCAACGGGCGTCTGATCGGCTACGACCTCCTCCTCGAGCACGCCGCGGCCTTCGAGGCCGAGCTGCGTCGGCGGGATCTGGTCCCGACCCTTTTCGAGATCATGACCCTGCTGGCGCTGCGCATCTTCGTTGCCGAGGGCTGCCGTGTGGCGGTCATGGAGACCGGCATCGGCGGCCGCCTGGACGCCACCAACTACATCGCCGATCCCCTCGCCTGCGCCATCACCCCGCTGAGTTTCGACCACATGGCCCTCCTCGGCACGACGATCGAGGCCATCGCCGGGGAGAAGGCCGGCATCATCAAGCCGGGCGTCCCGGTGGTGCTGGCGTCGCAGCCCTATCCATCGGCGGCGGCCGTGGTACGCGAGCGCGCCGCGGCCCTGTCGTCGCCGGTCCTGGCGCCGGCGCCGGACGCCGAGGTCGAGGCCTACGACCCGGGGCAGGCCTTGGTGCCCTTCCTGCGACAGAACCTCGGCGTCGCCCTGGCTCTGGTGCAGGCCGCCGGCATCACGCCAGACCCCGGGCGCTACCGCCATCCGGAACTGCGGGCCCGCTGCGAGGTGATCTGCCATGACCCCCTCGTCGTCCTCGACGCGGCCCACAACGCCGACTCGGCACGGCGCCTGGTCGAAGCCCTCCGGCTGCGCTGGCCGGGGACGGCCTGGACCGTCGTCCTCGGCGTCCTGCAGGGCAAGGACACCGCCGGCATTGTCCGCGAACTGACGCCGCTCGGCGCGCGCTTCGTGCTGACCCACCCACACGCCACGCGCCCCTCGGACCTGGATGCCCTCGTGGCCTGCATCCGCCAGGCCGGCCTGAGCGCCGAGGTCATCCCGGCGCTGCACCACCGCGACCAACTGGCCGGCCGCGATGCCATCGTCTTCGTAGGGTCGTTCTTCACCGCCCTGATCGGCGAAGAGCTCTTCGGTGCCACGCCGGCGGCGGAGACGCCCCGGCCGGCCTGACTGACGCCGCCGGCGGCGGGGGCGCTCCAGCCGCGGAAACGATGCGCGGCGCCTGGCGGCCCGTGGTCATGGGCCTCCAGGCGCCGCGATTGTCTCCGGCGCGATGTCCTCAGCGGTCGGGGCGGGGCGGGCGATTGCCCTGCGGCGCCGCCGGCAGGACCTGCGGCAGGCCCTCGGGACCGGCCGCCGGCTTCTCCTTGATCGCCAGGAGTTCGACCTCGAAACGCAACACCGCGTTCGGGCCGATCTCGCGGCCCTTGCCGCTCGGGCCATAGGCCAGATCCGAGGGCAGCACCACCTCCCACTTCGAGCCGACCGGCATCATCTTCAGCGCCTCCTGCCAGCCCTGGATGACCTGGCCAACCGGGAAGACGGCC
The DNA here is from genome assembly GCA_019136035.1 of Verrucomicrobiota bacterium. Taxonomy (GTDB): domain Bacteria; phylum Verrucomicrobiota; class Lentisphaeria; order Oligosphaerales; family JAFGRS01; genus JAGVUW01. The sequence continues at coordinate 4,900 of JAGVUW010000040.1, forward strand.
GCTTCGCCGCGCTCGTAGGAGCTGTCAAATTCCTTGCCGTCCAGGAGGGTGCCGCGGTAGTTCACCTCGACGACGTCGTCGGCCGTCGGCTTCGGGCCATTGCCCTCGGTGATGACCTTGTACTGCAGGCCGCTGTCGGTGGTCTTCCAGCCCTC
>JAGVUW010000600.1 GCA_019136035.1 Verrucomicrobiota bacterium
ATCGGCATGCGCGTCGGGCCGCAGGGCGAGGCCATCCTGACCGACGCCGAGGGCCTGGCGGCGCTGGTCGCGGGGCGCTTCGGGAAGGGCCGCGTCGTGCTGCAGGGCATGATCGCCGGCTATGCCTCGGTGGCGCCCGGGGACTACAAGGGCCGCGAGGCGGCCCCCGAGGGCGACGAGCTGCGCCTGCTGCTGCAGGCCGTGCGCTGGCTGGGAGGGCCCGAGGAATGACCTGGCGTCGCGTCCTCTGCATGGCCCTGACTGCGGCCCTGGCGGGTGCCGGCCTGCAGGCCGCGCCGCGGCCGAAGGCCGTCGGCGTCGTCGACTACACCAGCCGCTACACCTGGACCAAGGGCGCCCGCGCCGCCCAGGCCGGCCTGCGTGCCATGATGACGAACCTCACCGCCGTCGGCCTGCAGCCCGAGACAGTCAGCCCCGACCTCTTCCTGCGGCCGAACTGGCCGGAACGCGATCGCTACCAGCGCCTGGTCGTCCCCGTCGGCGCCGAGTACTTCAGCCAGGCCATCCATGAGGGCATGGAGGACTACGTGCGTCAGGGCGGCCTGCTCATCACCGGGGTGTCGATGATCCTCCAGGACAAGGACGGCGACTACGTCATCACCGACCAGGATGGCATCGCCGACGTCGCCAGCGAGGGCGTCGTCGGCGTCCACGGCCAGCAGACGGCGCGCATGAGCCGCGTCAAGGCCCTGGCGGCCTGCCCGCTGACGCAGGGCCTGACCACCGGCGAGTGGGTGACGCTGAGCCAGGCGGTGGCCGGCCGGCGCACCCGCAATCTCTCCGCCGAGGTGGTCATCCTCTCGGACCGCGAGCTGGCCTCGGGCGCCACCGGCGAGCAGCCCTTCCTGACCTACAAGCACCTCGACCGCGGCGCCTGCATCTACCTGGTCGGCCAACTCGGCAGCCTCGAGGACCCGGCCCTGCGACAGATCCTTACGAACCTCGTCTCACCCCAGACCCTCGACTGGCTCTGCCTGCAGGAGTGACCCGCGCGCCGGGGCCCGAGCCATGGGCAAGGCCGGGGAGGTCTGACCGGTCCGACGGGTCTGACAAGTCCGACAGGCCCGACCGCTCTCCCCGGTCCGACCGGTCTGCGCCCTGCGGCGCCTGCGGCCGGTCACAGGGTCAGGCGGCCGTAGAGCCTCGGCAGGAGGCGCGGCAGGTCGCGCAGTTCGGGCAGGATGACGAAGCGCGGCGTCGAGACCATGATCTCCAGGTCGGCGGCGCTGTTGGCCTCGGTCGAGATGGCGAAGGTCCGTATGCCCAGGCGGGCGTTCTCCTCGCAGGCCTTGCGGACGTCGTGGTGGGCCTGGTGTGTGGCCGGCTCGTAGCCGACATCCATGGGCTTGCCGTCGGTGATCATGAGGATGAGGCGCTGTCGGCAGGCGGTCTGTCCGAGTCGCCATCCGGCGTGTCGGAGTGCCGGCCCGATGCGGGTGCTGTCGCCGGGCTGGACGGCCTGCAGGCGCTGCCAGGTGAGCGTGCTCCAGGGCTCGTCGAAGCCCTTGAAGACGACGAAGGCGCAGTCGCGCGGGCCGCGCGAGCGGAAGCCGCCCATGAGCAGGCGGTCGCCGAGGGCGTCGAGGCCCTCGGCGAGGACGGCGGCGGCCTGGCGTTCGAGGTCGAGGCGGCGCGGGCCGGCGGCGGTGGCCTCGCCGGTCGAGCCGCTGAGGTCGAGGAGGAGGGCGACGGCGAGGTCGCGGCGGTTCACCCGCGGCTTCTCGTAGATGTCGAAGCGCGGCGACGGGTCGATGCGGCGCTCGACGAGGGCGCGCAGGAGGCGGTCGTGGTCGATGGCGTCGCCGTCGCAGAGGAAGCGCTCGCGGCGGAGCGCCTCGGGGCGGAGGCGCTCGAAGGCAGCGCGGACGCGCCGGGCCTCGACGGCCAGCTCCGGGGGCGGCGCCGGCGCGGTCTCGAGGGGCTCGGGGATGGACTCGAAGACCAGGCAGTGTCCGCGGCGGTAGTCCTGGTCATCCTGGCTCCACTCGTCGTAGACGAAGGCAGTCGGCGGCGCCGCGTCGTCGTCCTCCGCGGCCTCGGCCGGCAGGGCCTCGGGTTGGCCGGCTTCGACGGGGGCCGTGCTGCCCGCGCCGACGGCGTCCGGCCGCGGCGGCGCCGCGGTGATGACGCTGCGGCGCGCGTCGGGCCTCGGCGCGGGTTCCGCGAGGGCGAGGTCGTCGGGGATGAAGCTGACGGCCGGGAGGACCGCATCGGCGAGGTCCGGGCAGTCACGCCGGAGGGCCTCGATGAGGCCGTCCTCGAGGCGTGCGGCGGTCTCGAAGACCGTCGCCGCGTCGGCGGTCGCCGCGAGGAGGCGGCGCAGGCCGTCGGGGCGTCCGCCGGGGTCGTCCTCCGCGAGGGCCTGCCAGAGCACCTCTGGACGGGCCGCGCCGGCCGGGCTCTGCCATTCGCCTGCCAGGCCGGCGCGGAGCAGCCCGCGGGCGCCCGGCCAGAGGCGTCGGACGCCGGCGAGGAGGCGCGATCCCTCGGCCAGGATGAGGGCGTTGAGGCGCAGGTTCCCGGGGCCGGCGAGGTCGCCCAGGCGCGGCCCGCGGCGTGGGTCGCCGAGGCGGCAGAAGGCGCCCAGGCGCCAGGCCGCCGCGGCGCAGACCACCGCCAGGGTGTACCAGGCGCGGTTCTCATGACGATGCTCCGACCGGCAGACGCTCTCCGGGAGGTACAGCACCCCGTCGAGGCAGACGCTGCCGGTGCCGCGGCCCTCCAGGAGGAGGCCGCCGAGGGCCGTCCGCGGCGCCAGCTCCAGGCGGCTGCCGGCGAGGGCCTGCAGCAGGGCGGCCAGGGCGCTGCGGCGGTCCTGAAGACGGCACTCGCGCGAGAGCGCCGCGAGGAGCGCCGCGGCGCTCTCGAGGCGGCCCTCGAGGAAGGCCCGACCGGACTGCGGCTGGCGCCCGTAGGCCGCCACGCCGGCATCGACGAAGGCCTCGATGGCGCCGGGCTGCAGCCGCCGTGAGAGCTCGGCGCTGCCCTCGAGGAAGGCCAGGGCGAGGTCGTCGTCGAGGCCGCACAGGCGCCGCGCCTGGTCGAGCGCCAGGCGGACCTGCGCCGGGGTCTCGCCGAGGCCCTTCTCCGCCAGGATGGCGAAGAAGCGCCCGCCGCGGTGCGGCCGCCGGGCCGCGAGGTCGCGGCCGAGGCCGACGACATCGGCGAAGAGCGCCGGGACCTCCAGGAGCCACTCGTTGCGCGGCGTCAGGGCCCCCAGGAAGCGCCGCAGGACGTGGTCCCACGAGCCGCGATCGGCCTGGCGCAGGAGTCCGAAGAAGGTGGCCGTGACCTCGCGGCGTTCCGGCCCGATCAGGCCGCGTGCCATGAGGTCGCCGATGGCGCGTTCGAAGAGGTCGCGGTGGGCCCAGCCGACCTGGTCGAGGGCGAAGCCATGGCTGAGGCCGCCGTGGTCAGGCGTCGGCGCGGCCATGGCCGTGGTCATCCATGAGGTCCCCGACGTGGAGGCGGACGATGTCGTCGATGGTCTCGGCCATTGCCGCGTCGTCGGTCAGGGTCTGGCTGAGGGCGGCGCGGCAGGCCTCCACGGGCGCCAGGCCGGCGCGCATGAGCCTCCCGGCATAGACGAGGAGGCGGGTGCTGACGCCCTCCTCGAGGCCGAAGCCGCGGAGTTCGCGCAGGCGTGCCCCCACCTCGGCGAGGCGGTGGCTGTCGGCCGCTGTCAGGCCGGCCTCGGCGGCGATGATGCGGGCCTCGACCGGCACCGCCGGGTGGTCGAACTGCAGGCTGACGAAGCGCTGACGCGTCGAGTGCTTGAGGTCCTTGACCAGGCTCTGGTAGCCGGGGTTGTAGCTGAGCACGACCATGAAGCGCGGGTGGGCCTGGATCACCTCGCCGGTCTTGTCGATGGCCAGCATACGGCGGTCGTCGGTGAGCGAGTGGATGACGACGGTGGTGTCCTTGCGGGCTTCGACGATCTCGTCGAGGTAGCAGAGGCCGCCGCCGCGCACCGCCACGGTCAGCGGGCCGTCCTGCCAGAGGGTCTCGTTGTCACGGAAGACGAAGCGGCCGACCAGGTCGGCGGCGGTGAGGTCCTCGTGGCAGGCCACCGTGATCAGGGGCAGGCCAAGGCGGTAGGCCATGTGCTCGACAAAGCGCGTCTTGCCGCAGCCGGTGGGGCCCTTCAGAAGCACCGGCAGGCGTGCCGAGAAGGCGGCGGCGAAGACGGCCTCCTCCTCGCCCTGGGGGATATACGTCGGCGCCTGGCGCAGCCGGAAGGCATCCAGGCGCGCCGCGGCGGCCTCGGGCGTCCCGGCGGTCGGGGGCGCGCCATCGGGCGCGCTGGCGGCGTGGTGTGGCGCGGTCGTGGGCGTTGTCTCTGGCATGAGTCGCGGCTCGTCCTCGGCAGCCGCGCGGGATGCGTCGGCTCGGTGGTGATACCTATAAAGATAGGTGGTCAATGGGCCCAGGCCCACCAAGGAGCGAACGCCGAAAGCTGAACGCTGAAGTGAGTCGGGGTCGACAGGGGACGATAGGGCTCGACAGGGCTCGACAGGGGACGACGCGAACGGAACCCCGAACTCCCGACGCCCGACGCCCGAGGCCAGGCGGAGAGAACGCCGAACGCCGAACACCGTACCCGCCGAGCGCGTCCGTGTTCGTCCGTGTTTGTCCGTGTTCGTCCGTGTCTCGGGCCAGAGGGCCGCGTTCCCGCGGCCCTGCTTTCCGGCGCCCTGTCCTGGGCGCCGTCGGCGCTCGGCGTCAGGCCGGCGGCGAGACGTAGCGGACTTCGGCCTCGACGCCGAGGCGGTTGAGGAACTCGGAGCGGATGGCGTTGCGCAGGTCGGCCAGGACGCGCATCTCGTCGCGGAAGACTGCGGCGGAGACCTCGAGGTCGAGGACGATGCGGCGCTCCTCGATCTCGAGTCGGAAGGGCCTTCCGGCGGCCGGGGTGTGGTCGAGGACGGCGGCGATCTGGTGGCGGTAGAGGGGGACCTCGTTGACGCGCAGGCGGCCGTCGAGGCGGGCCTCGGGGTGGATGGTCACGCCGGCGCGGCCGCAGTCGCAGC
>JAGVUW010000584.1 GCA_019136035.1 Verrucomicrobiota bacterium
ACCTTGGCCATGATCAGGTCGTAGACCTTGGCCACCAGCGCCCAGGTCTGCGCCGCGTTGCTCTCGTAGGCGCCGACACGGCCGTCCGCCACCGGCGTGATCGCCAGCGTCGGCACATGGCCGACCAGGGGAGTCGCCGAGGGGGCAAAGCCGCGCCGGGAGGATGCCAGGGCCTCAAAGTCCGGACGGCTGGAGCAGCAAGAGCAGGCCATCACCATGTCCTTTCCTGAACCGGACGCGGGCAGCGGCCCCGAGCGGGTGCGCCCGACCGTTCACAAGATACCCAGCCGGAGGGTTGAAGTCAACGCGCCCGGCCCCCGTGGCAGGGCTGATCGACGATCGCGTCAGTGCTCACCTGGCCACCCTGAGGGGGTGCCAGATCGTTCCGGCGGCGGCGCCGTACTCAGCCACCGACTGCCGCTGGTTGGGGCTTGCTTTCATCCAGATCGCTATCGGGATCGGAATCGACTCCGGCGTTCCCTCGATTCTGATGGCGATCCCGATCTCGATCTGGATGCCACATCGCAGCCGGGGGTCGCGCGAAAGCACGACCCCCGGAAACGCTAACCCACGGCCCATGCACCCTGAAGGGGTGCCAGAACCGGACGTTCAAACTGCCCTGCCCCCGGGCCGCGGGAGCCTTGATGTCGCCGGAGGCGGCTCGTATAGTCCCCACCGTCCAGGACCTCCACGGCATCCACGCCGGTCACGGGGCTCATCCCCGTGTGGCGGCCCCGGCGGGCCCTCGGGAAGCGCGTCACAGGCAATGGAGAGCGACCATGCAGATCGTCATGCACAGCTACACCTTCCGGACCTACCCCCTGGCGGAGGCCTTCGCCAACGCCAAGCGTTTCGGCTGGGACGGCATCGAGCTGCAGCCGTCGGCGTGCCGATCCTCTGTGTCGACACCGGCGGCGACACCATCAGCGACGACGAGGCGGTGCGCGAGAAGGCAGTGCGTCAGATCGCCCACGAGATCGAGGTCTGCGGCCGCTACGGCATCACTCTGATGAACGGCAGCGTCGGCTCGTTGCGCGGCCCGAGCAAGAACTACGGCGACAACGGCTCGGCCCTGGCCAAGCCGGTGCACTACGAGCGCGCCGCGGAGGCCTACCGGCACCTCGGCGCCCTCGCCGCCAAGGTCGGCATCACCCTCGTCTTCGAGATCCACATGTTCTGCCTGCACGATACCATCGCCTCGACGGCGCGACTCCTGGACATGATCGGCCTCGACAACGTCAAGGCCAACCCCGACACCGGCAACATGTTCTCGACCTCGACCGCCGAGAAGGACCCGGCGGCGCTCGACCTGATCAAGGGCCGCATCGGCTACGCCCACTTCAAGAACTGCGAGAAGATCGGCGAGGTCTACAACTACAGCGTCAAGCTCGCCGATGGCCACGTCGACACCGCCAAGTGGGTCGCCAAGCTCTGCGAACAGGGCTACGACGGGCGCGTCTGCATCGAGTACTGCGGCGCCGGCGATCCCCACGTCGCCGCCGCGGCCGACGTGCGCTACCTGCGCGAGACCCTCGACTGGATCCGGCGCGCCTGACGAATCCTCCGGCACACGTGGCGAGCGGTGTTCCGCCGGGCCCAGTCCGGCGCCTGGGCGCCGGAACATGCGCAGGGATGCGCATGCCACCTCCGGTCGGCCGGGGCGCCGGGACATGCGCAGGGATGCGCATGCCACCTCCGGTCGGCCGGGGCGCCGGGACATGCGCAGGATGCGCATGCCACCTCCGGCCGGCCGGGCTCGACCGAGACACCCCCGAAGGGCATCACGGCAAGCCCGGCTGCGCTGACGCGCTCAGGCCGGGAGGTTCTGCGTCGCCTTCGCCGCGGCCGGGGCCGCGGCCTGGCCGTGGACCTCGTGGAGGGCCCGCAGGGTCGCCTCGACCAGCTCCTGGCCGCCCTGAGGCGAGACCAGGTTGCAGAACATGCTGGCGCTGTAGCCGCGGCCCCAGGCGCCGCGTTCGGTGCACAGGTAGGTGCCGCCGTCGTCGCCCGGCTGGCCGGCCAACTGGATGACGAAGGTCTGCTCGAAGGGGCTCCGCGCCTGGATGCGGTGCTGGTAGTCCATATAGAGCTCGAAGCGGTTCGAGGCGAAGGCGACGTCGCCGAGGCGCAGGACGTGCATCTCCATGGGCAGGTGCGGCTCGGTCTTCTGCAGCTCGTAGCGTGCGAGGACGCGGCGGTAGCGGTTGCGTCCGGCCACCAGGACCGAGTTGGCGCGCAGGCGTTCCTGGGGCGTGCCGTCGGTCTTGAAGGCCTTCGCCTCGAGTTCCGCGAGGCCCTGCCGGGCCTGCTCGGCCTCGGCGTCGGTAATCAGCCGCCGCGACAGCGGGACGGTGCGGACCACATGGCTCAACGGCAGGGCCGTCCGGATGTCCTTGGCGGCCCATTCCAGGACCTCGTCGAAGGCCGCGGCAATGCGCTCGGCGATGTCCTTGCGTGCCGCCATCTCGGTCGTCTCGGCGCCATACTTGAGCTTGAAGCGCCGCGACTGGGCCTGCTTGTAGTGCAGGATGCGCGGTGAGAGGTCGCCGCCGGCAGCACACTGCGGCAGCAGGAAGATGTCGCCATGGCGACGACGGATGGCGACGCGGACGTCATGCCAGTAGTCGGCCGAGAGGCGATACTCCGCCTCGGAGTTCTGCGAGGGACAGGGCACGTTGACGATGGCGCCCGTGAGCCGGCCGGCGGTATCGAAGGTATAGAGCAGGTTGACGAAGTGGTCGGCGCCGGCCTCGTAGTGGCTGAACTGCTCGTCGTTGGTATTCCCGTACATCACGGCATGGCCATTGACGCCGTGGGTCGAGTTCTTGATGGCGCCGGGGCGTTGTGAGACGTCGTCGAAGTAGACGACGCGGCGGCTGTGGGCGACGACCGCGAAGCCGTAGCCGTGGGCGACGCCGCCGGGGGCGCGGCGGGTGTAGGCCTCGGCGACGGCGTCGGCGGCCTGGGCCGCCAGGTAGTGCCGGTACTCGTTGCTGGAGGCGATCTCGATGCCGTCGTGCGGGACCTCGCCCGTGAGGGCCGTGGAGGTGTTGTTCGCCGGCGTCCAGCCGCCGTCGGCGTAGTGGCTCGGGCCGGTGTGCGCGTGCGTGGCATTCATCAGGATCTTCGAGACCGGCAGGCCCGGACAACGCGCCGCCACCGCGGCCCGGACCTCGTCCAGGAGGCCGGAGCGGATCACCACCAGGTCGGCCGAGATGAAGATCACGACGTCGCTGCCGTTGTCGATCACCAGGGCGGTGACCGTCACCGGGTCCAGAATCCCCTGCGAGATGCGCATGTGGAACTGGCCCGGGATGTTGATGGGCTTGCCCGTCGAGACATCACGCGTTGCCCAGCCGATCAGCAGCTCGTTCACGTCGTGGATCCTCCTGGAACACACCTGCCGGGACGGCCCCCGCCGAGCCCGGCACCGGCACCCGGCCGGACGCCGTCGGCCCGCGGGATAGCGACCGCCCGAGCGGCCGCACCGCCGACACCCGTCTCAGTTCAACATCACCTGGCCACCGGTCACCGGAATCGCCTGGCCCGTCTCGTACTCCTGCTCGACACAGTACAGAATCGCCCGAACCACATCCTCCGGACGACAGCCGCGGCCCATCGGGACCTTCGCCTCGTAGGCGCGACGCACATCGTCGATCGTGCGCGCCCCGGGGACCTTGCCCGTCGACAGGTACTGCACAAAGAGGCCCTTCTCAGGGTCGCTCCAGAGCGGCCCGTCAAAGAAGTTCCCCGGGCAGATGCTGTTGACCTTGATGCGGTCCTCGACCAGCTCCTTGGCGAAGCTCTGGGTCAGGCCGATGGTGCCGAACTTGCTGCCGGCGTAGGCGCCGTTGCGGTTGCTGCCCTCGAGGCCGCTCTTGGAGTTGATCTGTGAGGCGTGCTTGACGCAGAGGAAATAGCCCGTGTAGTTGACCGTGGTGACGAAGTCCCACTCGGCCCGCGTCATGGCCTTGACCGAGCCGGCCTTGAGCACCCCGGCATTGGCGACGAACAGGTCGATGCCGCCGCACTCGCGGACGATGCCGCGGACCATGTCCGCGACACTGGCCTCGTCGGCGATGTTGACCGCGACCGCCAGGGCCCGATCCGGCCCATGGGCTTCCCGCAGGGCGGCGGCGGCACGCTCGGCGCCCTCGCGATTGAGATCCGCCACTACCACCACACCGCCCTCGGCCGCCAGGAGCTGCGCGATGCCCAGACCGAAGCCCTGCGCACCACCGGTGACCACGCAGACGCGGTCCTGCAGACGCCCGGCGACACGGCCCGCGCTGCGCACCTGCCGGCGGTACGACTCGACCTCCCAGTTCTCGATGAAGCCATACTGCTCCGGGGTCAGGAAGCGCGCCCCGCCGAAGGCCGCGGCGAGCTGCTGGACGCGTCCGGCGTCGCGGGCGGCGATGGCCACGGCGCGGGCGTCGTGGAGGCTCTCGCCGACACAGAAGACCGCCTGGCCGGCCTTGTTGAGGACCTTCGGAAGGTAGCCGCGCGCGCCCTGGAAGCGCTCCAGGTCGTCGGCGGCGCCGCTGCACTCCAGGGCGAAGCTGCGCGCGTAGACGATGTGGTCCGGGGTCAGGGGGCCGTGCGCCGGCTCATACGGGGCGTCGGTGCTGACCACGGCACGGCGGTCCGCGCTGCCCAGGAGGGTCCGCACCCGCGGGGCGCGGGCCATCATGAAGGCCTCGTCGAGGGCACCGCAGGCCAGGTCGGTGGCGACGCCGGCGGCGGCGTAGGCCTGGCGCAGGCGCTCGATCATGGCATCGTAGAGTGCCGCGATCTCGGCCGGCGTCGCGGCCGCCACGAAGACGCCGTGGTTCTGCAGGAAGACGACCTGCGGCGAGCGGCCGCGCTCACGGCGTTCCCGGTCGAGAGCCGCCTTGACCACCATCGCCAGGGTCGCGCCCGGGTTGCAGTAGTCCAGCCAGAGGGCCTCGGGGAAGAGCCGGCGGCAGGCCGCCGCGCCGTCGATGGCGCAGGTCATGCCATTGACCAGAGCCGGGTGGAGGTGGACCACGTAGGCCTGGTCGAAGGCCTCGTGCACCGGCGCCTCCACCGAGGCCCGCCCGGCACCCGCCGGCCGCACCGCCGCGGCCATGAGCGCCTTCACCGCCGACTCCTTCTCCCAGATGTCGGACGGCAGGGCCTCGGTGAACACCCGCGACAGGGCCCGGCGGTCCAGACGCAGGAACTGGTCCGCCTGGATCGTCGCCAGGGCCACGCCGCTGGGCTTGATGTAGAGCGTCTCGGGGGTCTTGAACGAGGTATTGCCGCCGCCGAGGAAGACGTAGTCGGGGTCGGCGCCGTAGCGTCGCGACAGGGCGGCGAGATCGTCGAGCTGTTGCATGGTGCTCTCTTGGGGCTGGCCTGGGTGATGCCTGGCGCCGGCGCCATCGCGGGGCAGCCGTCGCCGGGGGTGCTGAGGAACGTACCGGGTCGCCCCGCGAAATCAACCCTGACAGCGCCCGCCGGCGGCCGCGATCAGAGGCAGAATGGCGGCGACCTGCTCGCGCGTGCGGGAGCGGGCGTTCGCGCCCCAGGTCTCGACATTGAGGCGCAGCTTCGGCTCGTTCCCGGAAGGCCTCAGGACGAACCACCAGCCGCTGGCGCCATCGGGCGCGCTCCACTCGATCTTGAGGTCGGGGCTGGCCAGGGCCGCGCGATCGTACGGGCCATCGGCCGGAAAGACACGCTCCAGGCCGCCGAGGGCCGGGTCGGCGCGGACCTCATAGCGCTGCCCGGCGGCGGCGTGCCGGGCGACGGCGTCGAGAGCCCGGGCGGGCCCGGCGAGGTCATCGAAGACGTAGTTGATCTCGCCGCTCCAGGCGTAGCGCCGCCGCCACGGCCGCAGGCGTTGCGCCAGGCCGCCGCCGGCGCGGCTGGTCTCGATGAGGATCTGCAGCATGTACAGCGTCGTGAGCATGCCGCTGTCCACGGAGTACATCTCCGGGTAGAAGTAGTGCCCGCTGTGCTCGCCCGCCATGACGACGCGGTCGCGGTAGGCCGCGTGGCGCATCAGCAGCTTGATCTTCCCATGGCCGACCGGGGTGTCGACCAGGGTCACGCCCGGGTGGGCGGCGCAGAGGTCGACGAGCAGGCGGCTGCCGCAGAGGTTGCGCATCACCACCGGCGCGGTCAGGCCCGCCGGCAGGGCCGCCAGTTTCCGGGCCGTGACCAGGCTGAAGACCTCGGCACCGGTGATCTCGCGGCCCGCCTCGTCGGTGAAACCGGCGCGGTCGCCGTCGCCATCGAAGCCGATGCCGAGCGCCGCGCCCGCGGCCCGCACCGCCCGGCCCAGGCCGCGAATGAAACCCGGCAGGAGCGGGTTGGGCACGCCGCGCGGGAAGTCGCCGTCGGGCTCGGCGTCGACCATGGTGAAGCGGAAGCCCCACGCCTCCAGGGCCTTCGCCAACGGCGCGAAGGCCGCGCCGCCGACGCCATTGCCGGCCGCCACCACCACCCGGCAGCGCGCCTGGCGCGTCCGTGGCAGGGCCGCCATACCGGCGCACTCCAGGAGGAAAGCGGCGAACTCCTCGCCGGCCGCGAGGGTCGGCGGCATCGCCAGACCCGCGATGGCGAGGTCGCGCAGGCGGCCCAGGTCGGCGGCGTCCAGCGGCCGGGCGCCGGCCCGAACGAACTTGATGCCGTTGTACTCTTTCGGGTTGTGCGAGGCCGTGATCATGGCCCCGCCGGCGTAGCGCTCCGGGTAGCGCCCGGTCAGGTAGTAGACCTGCTCAGTCGAGACCAGCCCCAGCCACACCGCCGCGGCGCCGCGCTGACGCAGGCCCCGGCAGAAGGCCAGTCCGAGCTCGAGCGAGCCGATGCGGGCGTCGTGGCCCACCACGACCACCGGCGCGGACGCACCCGCGCCGGACGGCCCGAGGAGGGCCGCAAAGGCCTCACCGAAAAGCCCCGCGACCTCGGCGCTGAGCTCGTGCGGCCAGAGGCCGCGGACGTCGTCGCGCTTGAGTACGGCGCGGATGGTATCGGCATCGAGACAGCGTGGCGTTGGCATGACGGGGCCCCCTGCGACCCGGACCGCCCGACCGGCCGGGCCGGCCATGGCTCTCACGGCGCCCGCGGCAGCCCCGGGCGCCGTCCGGAAACAGCGCGCCCCACCGCGCCGTACCGCGGCCGGCGGGCGCTTGACGCGGCTACCATAGCCCGCGGCACTGGCGACGCCATCCCCGCCGGAGCGGGACACGCTGGTCGCGCCAGCCGAGCGCACCGCCGCGCGGCCGGCGGAAAGGCACCGCCTGAAGCCGGCCCAGGAGGGATATTCCGCCAGACCGGCTTGCCGGGGTGGGGAATATCCGTCTGGACGACGGGGCCTTGACGCTTTACCGTAGGCACCGACTGCGGCTCCGCGGGGCCCGATCAACCCGCGCGCCGGGGACGCCGACTGCCCCCGACGAAAGACCAGGAAGGGAAAGGAAGCGGCATGGCAACGAAGGCTCCCATTCGGTTCGGTGCGATCGGTTGCGGCGGAGCCGGTACGGACCGCATCATGCAACTGGCCAAGCACGCCCTGGGCGTCCAGGTCGTCGCCGCGGTCGACATCAAACCCGACCGCCTCGACAACCTCGAGAAGCACCTGGGCTACGGCTTCACGCGCTACACCGGGCCGGAGGACTACCGCCGCATGATCGACGAGGCCGGCGTCGATGCCGTCGGCATCTTCACGCCGCATCTCCTGCACTACGACCACGTCAAATACGCCCTCCAGCAGAAGAAGCACGTCCTCATCGAGAAACCGATGGTCTGCGGCGCCGGCAAGGCCGTCGAGATCACCCGCCTGCTCGAGAGCACCGGGAAGGTCGGCATCGTGCACTACCAGCGCCACTACGAGCCCAAGTTCGTCAAGGCCCGCGAACTCATCCTCAAGGGCGCCATCGGCGAGGTCACCAACTTCTACGTCTACATGGCCCAGGACTGGGCCGGACGCGAGTGGCGCAGCGACCCGACCCTCTCCGGCGGCGGACAGCTCAACGACTCCGGCAGCCACTACCAGGATATCCTGCTCTGGATGACCGACCTGCTGCCCAAGAGCGCCGAGGGCTTCGCCGACTGCTGGCACTACGATGGCCCGCGCCAGGTCGAGATCGACAGCATGCACCACATCGAGCTGTCCAACGGCGCCCACGGCCGCATGATCATCGTCGGCGATATCCTCGGCGGCTTCCAGGATGACGTGCGCATCCGCGGCACCAAGGGCGACCTGATGTTCTACGGCAACAAGGTCCTCATGCGGCCCCACGGCGGCGATATCCAGGAGGTCCCCTGCAGCCTGCCCAAGGGCTACCCCATCAGCCCCTGCGATAACTTCGTCAAACTCATCCGCAGACGCTGCCGCCAGAACCGCGTGCCCTTCCTCTTCGGCGTGCGCGTCGCCCTCCTCACCGAGGCGATGCTCCAGAGCGCCCACCAGAGCGGCACACGCATCCTCTGCAGCGAGGTGCTCAAGAAGGCGAAGCTCTCCCTCAAAGACATCGCCTGAGGACGGCACCGACGGCGGCCCGGACGCGTTAAATGGCGACAGCGCATGCGTCCGGACCGCTTTCCCCGCCCTGTGCAGGACACCGCCAGGGGCCAGACTCCTCCACCCCCGTAGAGACTCTGGCCCCGTTCCACTTAAGGACCGGACGCATACGCTGTCTTGTCAAACATCGATCGTCAACGTCAATAAGCATACCATGACGGTATCGTTGACACCATGGGACTTTGGTCCC
>JAGVUW010000474.1 GCA_019136035.1 Verrucomicrobiota bacterium
CTCGGGGCACTGCCGACTGCTGCCACAGTCGCTGTCGGCGCAGGCGATGACGGCGGCGCAGTGTGGGCAGATCAGTCTCATCGGCATCCCTTGTTGCTCACTCCAGCGATCGGCACGGCGGGCCGCAGGCGCCCTCCGGGCATGGGCGACCGGCTCAGGCCGTCCCCCGAGCGTCCAGCCTGGACGGCGTCGGCGGCTCCAGGACACCGCCGGCTGCCTCCAGATGGCGGCGCACCCAGGACAACTCGCCGACGATGCTCTCGACCGCCGTCTGACCGCGCAGCTCGGGCGGCAGGACGTCGAAGCTGTAGGTCTCCACTTCGACGTGCGGCGCCACGCCGCCCGCCGCAATCTTCCAGAAGGCCCCGCCGAGTTCCTGCCGGGAGGAGATATAGCCAGGGCCGCCCGCCAACACCAGCGGAATATGCATGTGGGTGCGCAGTTCGCCGGGCTCGCCCAGGGCGCGGGCGGCGGCGAGGGCCTCGGGGAGGTCCGCATAGCGCCGGCGTCCCGAGGCCGTGCTCAAGGTGCTCTGGTGGAGGTAGCAGCCATCCTGGAAGCGGCTTGCCTGCGCGAGGCCCTCGGGCGAGGTCTGGAAGAACGGCGCCGCGCTGATCTGGATCTTGCCCACCGCGATGCCGTGGGACTGCAGCGCCTGCAGCGCCGCGGACGGGTCCTCGCCGAGGACCGCCTGGTGGCAGGTGTCCAGGCAGACGCCCAGGTGCCGTCGCAGGACCGCCTCGGCGGTGTCGCGCGAGCCGCCGCGATGGCGTTGCACCCAGGCCGCCCCACGGCGCAGGATGACATCCTGGAAACCGTCGATCATCAGGGCCGTCTCGTCCCAGAGGCAGTCCGGCTCCGGTTCGAGCGCCAGGACGACGTGGCGGCCGTGGCGTTCCTCGAGACCGGCCAGGTCCAGCGCCGCCGCGGCAAGGTTGGCCGCCAGGGCCTCGAGGCGGTCCGGAGTCGCCCAGGCGCGGTAGGTCCCCGGGACCGTGCTGATCGAGCCGGTCACGCCCGCGGGCAGCAGCTCGGCCAGGATCGCGGCCAGACGGAGGGTGTAGGTCAGCCGCTCGGGAGTCGACCAGTCCGGCGCGTAGACCGCCTCCTTGACCCGGGTGCCATGGAAGGTGCCGTAGGGGAAGCCGTTGATGGTGAAGGCATAGAAGCCGCCCTTGGCGAGCGTCTCGGCGAGGTCGCGCCGGGCCTCGGGGGACTGGAGGTCCGCCACGGCCTGGGCGCCGAGGCGCAGGCCCAGGCCGAAGGGGCCCGGCCAGCCGAGCCCCTGGCGCACGGCCGTCGCCGGCCCGGTAATGGCGGCACGCTGCGCCGCCCAGGTCTCGCCCGGGTGGATATTCAGGCAGTAGGTCAGGTGCAGGGGAGTGCCGTGGCGCTTCAGTGGCATGGCGGTCGGCCCTCCGTCGACCCGGCCGCCTGCAGTGCCCGGAGCTCGGCGATGGCCGCCGACATGGCCTCGCGGTCGATGGCGGTCAGCTCGCGACGCTGCCCCAGGGGCGACGGAAAGGTGACGTGCAGGACGCCGCCGAGGTGCCGCTGGAACTCGTCCAGGCCGGCCAGGACCGCCGGCAGGCCATCCGCGGCACGGCGCTCGAGCTGATCATGCCAGACCGGCAGCCCGCAGCGCCGCAGGGCGGCGATGACGCGCCGGCCGGCGTCGGCGGGGATCAGGCCATGGCGCCAGGCGTAGACCAGATCGAGGGCCATGCCGATGGCCACCGCCTCGCCGTGGCGCAGCCGGAAGCCGGTCATGGCCTCGAGCCTGTGTCCCGCCCAGTGTCCGAAGTCGAGCGGCCGGGCACTGCCGGCCTCGAAGGCGTCGCCATTGCCGCCGATATGGGCCACATGCAGCGCCGCACAGCGCTGGACGAGGGCCTCCATGGCTTCCTGATCACGCTGGCGCAGGGCCTCGGCGTGGTCATCCAGCCAGGCGAGGAAGCCCGCATCGGCGATCGCCGCGACCTTGAAGGCCTCGGCGCAGCCGGCGATCCAGTCGCGGTCCGAGAGCGTGCGCAGAGCCAGCAGGTCGTTGACGACCGCGGCCGGGGGAGCGAAGGTGCCGGCGAGGTTCTTGATGCCGTCAAGGTTGATGCCGTTCTTGACGCCGACTCCGGAGTCATTCTGTGCCAGGACGGTCGTCGGCAGCCGCACCAGCCGCGCGCCGCGGTGGAAGAGCGCCGCGCCGAGGCCGACGGCATCGAGCATGGCGCCGCCGCCGACGGCGAGGATGATGCTGTGGCGGCAGAGCCCGGCGGCGGTGGCCAGGCGCAGGGTCTGGTCGGGGACGGCCCAGCCCTCCTTGGCGGCCTCGCCGCCGGTGACGCAGACCGGCGCACGGCGCAGGTCAAGGACGTCGGCATGAGCCGCCCCGTAGGCCGCAATGCGATCGGTCAGCCCCGGCACCGCCGCCGCCAGGCCGGCGTCGACCAGGACCAGGCAGGGCGTCGCGCCACGGCTGTAGCCGACGCCGCGGCAGATGTCCGACAGGACTGGATTGCCCGGGTCGAACACGTCGTGCGTGAAGACGACCGGGTAGCCGTAATCGACCGTGAAGGCATTGGTGATGCGGTTGACCATGGCGCCGTGGCGTCGCACCCCGGCCGACCGGCGGGCCGGCTGGGCGCGACACGCCGTGAGCATAGCCCGGCCGGGCGGGAATGCAACTGCGGCCACGGCATGCCGCCCGGGCCGCCGCGCGGCACCGCTCCCAACAGAAAGGCGGCATTCCTCTGGCGATAACCGCTCCGGTGCGCTTGACATGGAACCAGAGAGCCTGCATTGGTGTACCATGCGGGAACGGCGAGGTTGCTGCTAGGCATGGGGCGTGGCGTCGGCAATCACGGCAGGCCGGCGACGGCGGCGTACTCAGTCAGTTCGTGGAAAGCGCAGGGACCTTCTCTATGAGAACGACTCCTGGGTTCCTCCTGCACCGCCTGCTCGCGGTGACTGCGGTTGTGATCGGCCTGTCTCTCTGCGGTGCCCCGGCGGTGGCGACCCTGGAGCAGGCTGTGAGAGCGAAGGCCGAGGTGGAGCGCCTCGCCCGTGAGGCGGCGCTTCTCCCGCCTGACATCGCCGCATCCATGCGCGGGCTGCTCGACAGGGCTGAAGCCGAACGGGTGGCGGCAAACACCTTCCTCGCCAAAGACCGCTACGAGGCCAGCACGGCAGCCTTCCGCAGCGCCGCGGCACTCTACGGCCAGGCCCTCGACGGCCGGGGTGCCCTCGCCCGCCTCGCCGCGGCCCGGGATAGAGTCGACCGCGCCCGCCTCCTGGCCGAGAGCCAGGCCACGCCCGACCAGATGCGCGATGCACGGCAACTGGCACTCAACGCCGAGGACCTTGCGGAACGGGCGCACTTCGACCTGGCGACCGCCGAGTTGTCCAAGGCCGCGGCGGCCTTCGAGGCCCTGGTTGCCGTGGACGACACGACGACGCTCGACATCGCGGTGGCGGTACGCACCGCCATGCTGAGTGCGCGGGCTCAGGTGCGCGATCTGCCCGAGAACGGCACGGCGTTGCCGCCGATCCCGGACGCCGTGAGAACGGGACGGCCCCCCGGCGGGCTCTCGGAACGCCTGCAGCGGGCGCTGCGCGGAGAGGCCGCGGGGGCGCTGGCCATGGAACAGCGGGCCTACGGTCACGCCAGGATCCTCTTCACTCAGGCCCGTGAGGACTACATGAAGGCGGCCGAAATGCAGACCCGCCGCGACGCCGCCGTGGCGCTGGGACGGACCGCGCGGGATGCCAGGGCGCTGGCCGACAGGGCCTTCGCTACCGACGTCCGCACCGCGGCTTTCGAACGCGGTCGCCAGGCCCTCGCCGACGGCGACGTTGCCCTCGAGCAGGAGAGCCTGCGCAAGGCCTCGCGGCTGTACGCAGAGGCGGTGGAGCATTTCGCGGCGGCCCAGTCGGAGGCGGCCCTCGCCGACGGCTATGCCAGAGCCCATCGCGCCTGGGCTGCCGCACAGGCGGCGGCGCGGTCGGATATCCTCGCGGCACATGCGCCGCAGGCCGCTGCTGAGGCCCGCCAGATGGCCGCTGCAGCCGAGGACAGGGCCGCGGCCGGCGATGCCATGGGCGCCATCGACGGGCTCATGGCTGCCGCGGCGGCACTGCAGGCGGCGTCGGCGCAGGCCCTGACTGCGGCCAATGCCGACCGCACGGACCCCCTGGTCGCGGCCACCGAGGACGCTCTCGACCGCGGGAGTGCCTTCGCCGCCGAGGACCTGCTGAGGACTCTCGAGGCCATCGCGCCCGCGGAGCCGCGGCTCGAACGCCTGCGCGCCCGCGCCCGGGTCATGCCCGCCCCGCGGCGCACGCTCAGTCTTGACCTCGGCGATGGCGTCAAGCTCGAGCTCATCCTCCTGCGGCCAGGCCGGTTCATGATGGGCTCGAGGGATGTCGAGGACGAGGGGCCCGTGCATGAGGTCGTCATCTCACAGCCGTTCTACCTCGGGATGTACGAGGTAACACAGGCGCAGTGGCAGGCGGTGATGGGCTCAAACCCGAGCTGGTTCAAGGGCGACCGCCGGCCGGTGGAGCAGGTGTCCTGGCGCCAGTGCATCGAGTTCGTCGCCAGGCTGAACCGTCTGGGCCTGGGTACGTTCCGGCTTCCGAGCGAGGCAGAGTGGGAGTACGCGTGCCGGGCCGGGAGCGCGACCAGGTACAGTTGCGGCGACCGCCATGAAGACCTCGGCGAGTACGCCTGGCACCACGCCAACAGCAGCAACTGCACGCACGAGGTCGGGCAGCGCCGCCCGAATGCCTGGGGCCTCTACGATATGCACGGTAATGTCTGGGAGTGGTGCTACGATCGCTATGGCAGGTATGCCAGCGGACCGGCTGTCGATCCCAGAGGCGCCGGCGGCGACGACCGGTCCTTCGGCCAGGCGCTCTGGGCTGACGTCGCCGGACGCTACACCGCGGTACAGGACCTCCGCGTCAGCCGCGGCGGCTCCTGGTGTGACGACGCCACGAGCTGCCACTCGGCGCATCGC
>JAGVUW010000152.1 GCA_019136035.1 Verrucomicrobiota bacterium
AAGCGCACCTCGGTGATGCCCATCTCCTGGGCCAGGGCCTGGAGTTCGCAACTGCCGTTGCGGGTGCAGGCATTGCAGTCCCATGGGTGGTTGGCCAGGAGCAGCTCGACCGAGAGCCGGCGGGCCTCTCGGGCCGCCTTGGAGGTGGTGCGTACCACCATCTCCGGCGCGACCTTCGTCACGCAGGCGGGCTGCAGGGTGCGGGCGCCCTGGATGTCGACCAGACAGACGCGGCACGAACCCGGGCTCGAGAGGCCGGGGAAGTGGCACAGGGTCGGGATCACGACGCCGCCCTGGCGGGCCGCGTCCAGGACCGTCGTGCCTTCGGGTACCGTCACCGTCTGCCGGTCAATCGTCAGCGTCACGGCCATGGCTATCGTCTCCTCATTGGGGTTGAAGGCATCAACATCGGCAGTTCCGACGTCCCTACTCGGCGAACTCCACCAGCTCCAGGTCGCAGTGCGCCGGCCGCGGCCGGACCAGGCTGCGGTCGATGCCGGCCTCGACCTCGGGACGGAAGTAACGCAGGGCCGACATCACCGGCCCGGCCGGCGACTGCCCGAGCGGGCAGAAGGCCATGCCCTTCAGCGACATCACCAGCTCCTCCATGAGGGAGACATCGCCGGTGTAGCCGCGACCGGCCTTGAGCCGCCCGCTGATCTGGCAGAGCACCTGCAGGCCATTGCGGCAGGGGTTGCAGTTGCCGCAGGACTCATGCCGGAAGAAGCGCAGGCAGGCATCGAGGTAGTCGCAGACCCCGACCGTATCGTTGAGCACCAGGACTGCCCCTGAGCCGAGGACATGCCCGACGCGCTGCATGGCGTCGTACTCCAGGGGCACGTCGAGCATCTCGCTGCCCAGGATCTCGCCGGCGGTGCCGCCGAGGTGGGCCATCTTGAAGCTACCCGCTGACAGGCCGCCGCCGTAGTCGTGGATGATCTCGCGCAGGGTCGTGCCCGAGGCCACCTCGATCAGACCGGGGCGCTGCACGTGCCCAATGATGGTGTAGACCTTCGTCCCGGGCGTGCCGGCGCTGCCGATGGCACGGAACCACTCCGGGCCGTTGCGGATGATCGACGGCACGCAGGCCAGGGTCTCGACGTTGTTGACATTGGTCGGCTTGCCCAGGTAGCCGGACTCGGCCGGATACGGCGGCTTCAGCCGCGGCAGGCCGCGCCGGCCCTCCATGGACTCGATCAGGGCCGTCTCCTCGCCGCAGACGTAGGCGCCGGCGCCGATGCGGATCTCGACGTCGAAGGAGAAACGCGTGCCCATGAGGCGCCGGCCGAGGAGGCCCATGCCGCGCGCCGCGGCGATCGCCTTCTCGAGCCGCTCGATCGACAGGCGGTACTCGCCGCGGATGTAGATGTAGCCGTGCGTCGCGCCGATGGCGTAGGCGCAGAGGGCCATGCCCTCCAGGACCTTATGCGGATCGCCCTCCATGATCAGGCGGTCTTTGAAGGTCCCCGGCTCGCCCTCGTCAGCGTTGCAGATGACCACCTTCGAGCGGCCCTTGGCCTCGGCGCAGAAGCGCCACTTGCGGCCGGTGGGGAAGCCGGCCCCGCCGCGACCGCGCAGGCCCGACGCCTCGACCGCCTCGAGGACCTGCCCCGGGCTCATTTCGGTGAGGGCCCGGACCAGGGCCTGGTAGCCATCGCAGGCGATGTACTCCTCCAGGCGCTCCGGGTCGATCCGGCCGCAGTTCTCCAGCACGACCCGGCCCGCCAGGTGCCGCCGGCGGTCGCCGACACCCACCGGGACCTGCGGCGGGACCTCGCGCGGCAGGACGTAACGGCCGCAGATGCGGCCCTTGACCAGGTGCTCCTCGACGATCGCCGGGACGTCGTCCGCGGTCAGGTGACCATAGACCACGCCGTCGGGCTGAACCGCCGCCAGGACGCCGGCATTTGAGGGCCCGAACGACCCGGTCTCGACCACCAGGATCTCCTCGGCCAGGCCGCGCTGGCCAATCTCGACTAGGAAGCGGCTCTTGACCTCGCGGGCGCCGATGATCACGCTGGCGGCGTCGACGGGTATCATGACCGTGGTTCGCGGTGCTGCCATGGGTCACGCCTCCTTGCCTGACACCGCCGCGCCGAACGAGTCGGCCGCCTGGATACGCTCCAGGATCTCGCCGACCTTGGCGCGCGTGAGGTTGCCGTAGATCTCGTCGTCGACCATCATCACCGGGGCCACACCGCAGGCTCCCAGACAGCTCGTCGGCTCCAGGGTGAAACAGCCGTCGGCGGTGGTCTCGCCGAAGTCGATGCCGAGGCGCTCACGAATGGCCTCGCGGAGGTTCTCCTCGCCCATGATGTAGCAGGGCGGGCTGTCGCACAGCCGGATGATGTGCCGGCCGCGCGGCTTCAGACTGAAGAGCGAATAGAACGAGGCCGTGCCGACAATGTCGGCAACACTCAGCCCCATGACCGCGGCGAGCTCCTCGAGGTCGCCGCGGTCCAGCGCGTTGTCACAACGCTGCTTCTGGAGGTCGTGCAGAATCACCAGGAGGTTCTCCCGGGCCCTGCCGCGCTTGCGGACAATCTGACGGACCGTCATGGCCGTTCTCCCGATTTCTCGCGGGCGCCGCCCTTGCGGGCGCCGTCACTCCCTGTAGTCACAGCGCAGACACCGGCACGCCTCGCGACGCGCCTCGGCCGCCGAGATGGTGCGCTCGACCTCGACCGAGATCAGGCGCTCGCCGGGCTCCAGGAGCGGCTCGTGCACCGGCTCGACCTCCTCGACCTCGCCGTCGAGGTCGGGCTTGAACTCCGGCAGCTCCAGGTGCTCCCAGGGGTACTGCCGGCGCGGGTCCGGACAGAGGAACTGATCGACGGCACGCGCCCCGATCTGGCCGGCCTGAATCGCCTCCACCACGGTCGCGGCGCCGCTGACCAGGTCGCCGCCGGCAAAGACATTGGCCCGGCTGGTGCGGCCGGTCTTGGCATCGGCCTCCAGGCCGCCGTGGCCATTCCCGGCCAGGCCGTCGCTGGTCGCGACGATCGCCTCGGCGTCGCTCTGCTGGCCGATGGCGATGATGACATTGTCGACCAGACGCGTCTCCTCCGACTTCGGGATCGGCTCCGGGCGACGCCGGCCGCTGCCGTCGAAAGCGCCCAGGCGCATGTGCACCACGGTGACCTCCAGACGCCCGTCACGCGGCTGAATCGCGCTGATGTTGGCGAGGAACTCGACCTTGTTGCCCTCGACCTCGGCCTCGCGGATCTCGATCGGGTTGGTCGGCATCTCGCTGCGCGTCCGCCGGTACATGATGGTCACCTCGCGCGCCCCGTGCCGGCGGGCAATACGGCTGGCGTCGATGGCGCTGTCGCCACCGCCGATGACCAGGACCTCCGGCCCCATCCGCAGGGCCTCGCCCTTGGCCGAACGCTCCAGGAAGTCGATGCCGGTATAGACCCCGGGGAGGTCCACGCCCGGCAGACGCGGCCGCGTCTCCTTGCCGCAGCCGCTGGCGATGAAGAAGGCCTCGTAGCCCTCGGCCTCGAGCTGCGGCAGGGTGATGTCCTTGCCGATCTCCACGCCGGTGCGCATCTCCACACCGAGCCCCCGCAGGCCGGCGATCTCCTTGTCGACATAGGCCCGCGGCAGGCGGTAGTCCGGAATCGCGTAGCGGAGCATCCCGCCGACCTCGGGCTGACGCTCGAAGACGGTCACCGCATAGCCGCGCAGGACCAGGTAGTAGGCCGCCGTCAGGCCGGCCGGGCCGCTGCCGATGACCGCGACGCGGTGGCCATTCGAGGGCTCTGCCTTCGGGTAGAGGTCGCGGTAGTCCTGACGCTGCTCGGCCATGAAACGCTTGACCAGCCGCACCGCCAGGGGGCCCTCCAGATCGGCGCGGCGGCACTTCTTCGTGCACCACTGCGGGCAGACACGCCCGCACACCGACGGGAAGGGATTGCTCTGCAGGTGAATGCGCAGGGCGTCCTCGAAACGGCCCTTGGCCACGTAGGCCATGTATGCCGGGACATTGACCGAGGCCGGACAGGCGTTGGTGCAGGGCGCCCACATCAGGGTGCTGCAGACCCCCGCACGGCAGCGCTTCTCCTGGATGTGCTCGAGGTACTCCTCGCGGAAGTACCGCAGGGTCGACAGGACTGGATTCGGCGCCGTCTGGCCGAGGCCGCAGAGGGACGTCTTGGCGATCTGCGGGGCGAGTTCCTCGAGCTTGGCCAGGTCGGCCATGGTGCCCTGCCCCCGGCAGATCTTGGTCACCAGGTCGAGCATGATGCGGGTGCCCACCCGGCAGGGCGTGCACTTGCCGCAGGACTCCTCGTGGATGAAGTCGAGGAAGTAGCGCGCCAGGTCCACCATGCAGGTGTCGTCGTTCATGACGATCAGACCGCCGGAGCCCATGATCGCCCCGAGCTGCGGCAGCGACTCGTAGGTAATCGGGGTGTTGAGGTGCTCCGCCGGAATGCAGCCCCCCGACGGCCCGCCGATCTGCACCGCCTTGAAGCGCTTGTTGTTGCGGATGCCGCCGCCGATGTCGTAGACGACTTCGCCCAGGGTGATCCCCATCGGGACCTCGACCAGACCGCAGTTCACCACGTCGCCCGCCAGGGCGAAGACCTTCGTGCCCTTGCTCTTCTCCGAGCCGATCTTGGCAAACTCGGCGGCGCCGTTCAGGATGATATTGGGCACACAGGCGAAGGTCTCGACGTTGTTCAGCACCGTCGGCTTGCCGAAGAGGCCCTTCTGCGCCGGAAAGGGCGGCTTCGGCCGCGGCTCGCCGCGCCGGCCCTCGATGGAGTTCATCAGGGCCGTCTCCTCGCCGCAGACGAAGGCGCCGGCGCCCATGCGGATCTCCAGGTCGAAGTCGAAGTCGGTCCCGAACAGCCTGTGGCCGAGGAGGCCGTACTCGCGGGCCTGCTTGATGGCGTGATCCAGCCGCCGGATCGCCAGGGGGTACTCGGCACGGACATACAGGTACCCCTGCCGCGCCCCGATCGCGTAGCCGCAGATCGCCATCGCCTCGATGACGGCGTGCGGATC
>JAGVUW010000570.1 GCA_019136035.1 Verrucomicrobiota bacterium
CGGTGATCCGCGCCGTGATGCCGGCGTAGTCGGGCGTCTCCGCGTAGGTCGGCGACAGGGTCGCCTGGCGCGGCGCGAGGAGCTGGTTGTAGCCGACGCCGATGACCACGGCGATGGCCAGGCCAGCCAGAATCCACGCTGTCGATGCGAGCCAGTTCTTCATGGGCTGTTGTCTGTCGTCAAATCGCTCTTGACGGTCCGGAAGTTGCCGTACTCACCCGCGCGGCCTCGGCCCGGCATGGGGCCGCCGCCGGCGCTCACCACGCCGCGCCGCCGACCTCAGAAGATGTGGGGCACATGGAAGGTGTCCATATACCCGAAGGCCTGCAGGCCCAGCGCCAGCGCGTCCCAGAGCAGATAGCTGCCGATGGCGCCGAGGAACACGCCGACGAAGAAGGGGCGCAGGACGTTGCGCACCACCATCACGCCGCCAATCTTCAGGGCCAGGAACTTCACCAGCATGGCCGTGAACAGGGAACCCCAGACCATGTTGATGAAGTACGTATTGGCCAGGATGTAGCCCACCGGATGCAGCGGGAAGCCGACGCACAGGCTCTTGGCGACGAACAGCAGCAGGGTCACCGCGAAGGAGATCCCCAGAGCCCAGGCCTGCGGACGCTTGATATCCACCTCGAAGGGGCGCTTTTCGTCAAGGCTCTTCTGATAGCGCTGATCCTGATAGCCGACCTCGGTGGTGACCAGGCGCACCTGGAAGGCCTGGTTGGCAGCCCAGTCGGCGATGTAGGAGACATTCATGCCGCCGCGGCTGTAGGCCACCGAGAGCAGGAACACGCCGCTGATGACCAGCCCGCCGACGGCGCCCAGGAGCAGACCGCGGTTCAGACACTGCGCCCGGACGTTCAGCAGCCGGCCGAGCTGGAGCATCTCGACCTGCGTCGGCGCACACATCAGATACGAGGCCGAACACAGGAAGCCGCCGGAGACGATCATGATGACGAACATGTCAATCCCGAAGAGATGCGCCCCGCCGAAGGCCGTGAAGATGATCAGCGGCGTGTACGGGGTCAGGTAGGTCCACGGCGCGCCGCACTCGACACGGATGCGCGCCGTCGAGATGGCGCAGGCGAGGATGAAGGCGACGTAGAGGAGGCCCTTCCAGAACCCGACGCCGACGTACTGCATCCAGAAGCACAGGAAGAAGACCGAGCCGATCAGCACGATCAGGGCCTTCCGGTAGGTCCAGCCTTCGTCGCGGTCGTCGACCTGGCTCGACCGCCCCAGGGCCCGCCGAACGACCTCGACGAGGTGCCGCCGACCGGCGTACAGGGCAATCACCGCCAGGGCCATGTAGGCACCGGTGTGCTGCTCCTGGATGAACGGGAAGTCCTTGATCGACCGCCAACTGGTGAACATCTCCTCGCGCATGTAGAAGGGCAGCGAGCAGACCAGGAAGCAGAGCAGGATGCTGCCGAGGAGTTCCAGCTCGATGAAGAAGGCGATCGGGAGGATCACCAGGGAGATGTTGAAGGGATGCCCGTAGAAGCCCCGGAAGAACGACAGGAGGGGGCGGTGGTTCTGCACGAACTTGGTGATGTCCAGCTCGGTCTTGAGGTAGGGCGTATTGAAGTAGTGGTGCAGGCCGACCAGGCCGATCATGAACACGGAGATGCCGAAGCCGACCCACATCGAGCGCTTGCGGAAGATGGTGAAGTGCAGGCAGCCGTCGGGGCCGGCTTCTTCCTCGAGGAGGGTGCGCGGGAAGATCAGCATGGGGAAGCCGAAGCGTTCGTGCTCGGCCCACTGCCGGCGCAGGATGATCATCAGGGCCAGGAGGCCCGCGAAGAGCACCAGGATCAGGCTGCCCCAGAGCAGCGCCGGCTGCGCCCAGGCCGCCAGCGGGATGCTGCCGCGCAGACGATGCGCTACCCCGCGCAGGCTCCACAGGTTGTCAGGACGGACGTCCACACGGGCACGCTCGTTCGGCGGCAGTTGTGCGAGGTCCGACTCGCGCACCTCGGTGCGGCCCTGGTAGAGCGACTGGAGGGCCTCGTTGTTGTAGAAGCGCACCTCGGCGACCTCGAGGGTGCCGGCGCCCTTGAACTCGAAGACGATATCGAGGTAGTCGCCGAGGCGGTCCGGGATGAGGACCTTCGGGAAATGCGCCGGCTCGAAGCCATCGGCGGCCGAGAAACTGGCACGCGTGTCGCGATTCAGCGAGCTGACTTCGGCTTTGTCGCCGGCGGCGGTGAGGACGTAGCAGGTCATCAGGGTCGAGCCGCGCGCGCCCTTGATCCGCGCCTGGTAGCTCAGCAGGTAGTTCTCGCCGGGCACGAGCTGGACGCGGCCGTCGGCCTCGGTCGGGATGCGGCAGCGCAGTTTGAGGATCTCGACGTCCTCGGTCTGCAGCCGGATGGCCCGGTCGATGCCCTGTCGAGGCGCCTCGGCCGCCACCACCGCGGCGCGCCCCGCGGGCTCCGGCAGGGCGGCGACGACATCCTCGTCGTTGGCGCTCTGGGCGATGGTCAGGTGCCAGCCGTCGAGGCCATCGGCGAGGTCGATGTTGCGGTTCAACTGCGGGCCGTGCGGCCAGAGCTTGTCGGAGTAGTGCGGCAGGAGCCGCGCCTGGTCGACGTCACGCGGGACCGTGTAGATCAGGCCGATGAAGCGGTACCATATGCCATGCCCGGTCCAGGGCGCCGCCACCATCAGCATGGCGTAAATCACCACCAGCTCGCCGCGCGGCAGACGCAGACGGCGGTTCACCAACTCCCAGAGCAGGATGATCAGGAAAACACCGAGGAAAACGCCGACGGCGCCCACCGGCGGCGAGCCGTCGTTCAGACTGGTGCGGTTCAGCGAGATGACCGTGTGCCAATGGGACCAGACGGCAAGGAGAGTCAGACTGACCAGGCCGAGGGCGAAGGATCGTGCGTTGAAGTCCCGACGCGGACGCTCCTGCTCACTCACGCTGTGGCTCTCCTTGACACCGGGTCACTCGGGCGTCCTCTCCGCAGGCCTGCCGCCGCAACGGCACCATCGACAAAAACAGCCGGATCGCGATCGCCGGAACCGCACCGGCGGGAGTCGCAATCTAGACCATGCCCGGCCTGCGTCAAACCGCGTCGTCATCACGCGCCCGCCGGCGCCTCTCACGACACCGGGGACGACGACGCCGACCGTGCTCCGGCCGTCTGGCCAGGCTGTCGGCGACCTTCGCATTGCACGCCCCTTGTGACGCCTCGGAAGCGCGCCGGATTGGCCGAAAGCGGCGAAAAAGAGGGGGAGCGCCGGCCCCGCGGACCGCCCGGAGAGGCTGAGCGGTCACAGACGCAGACGCGCCCATGAGCCGCGCCGCGCGGGTGCCCGTCAGCGGTGGATCCCGCCGCGGCAGAAGGCCGCCCAGCGCGCCGGCACCCGTCAGCGGTAGATCTCGCCGCGGCAGAAGGCCGCCCAGGTGGTCTCGAACCAGCTCTCGTCGACCGGCAGGGGGCGCACCGGCACCGGCACCGTCGCGAAGTCGCAGAGGCTGCCCTCGACCAGCGACACCTCGAGGATCTCGGCACGATGCGTCAGGCACTCGGGGCGATGCGGCAGGATGGCGCCATGGCGGGTGGCGACGCTGAGGCTGCCCGCCGGGTCGAGGACCATGCTGGCACCGCGGCTGCCGCCGCCGCGCTCGAGGTAGACGCGCAGGGCCTCCAGGAAGGCGACGCTGGTCAACGCCAGCCACTTGTCCTGCGTCGCGCGCGGCAGATCGCGCGGCGTCGTGCAGCGGATGCCGTCGGCGGCAATCTGCCGACAGAGCTCGCGGGCTTCCCGCAGGGCCGCCTCGACGACCGGCAGCGCGCGCACCTGCGCCCCGGCCCGGCTCATGCGCTCCTGGATGGACCGCCGCAGCGGCCCGAGGGCCAGGCCGCCGGGGGAACGCAGCCAGCGTTCGTACTCGCCGAGCTGGTCCTCGATCTGGCCGGATACCGCCGGCAGGAACTCGTCGGCCGACGGCGGCGGCTCGGGGTAGACCTGCGCCAGGTACTGCGCCGCCCGCAACGCCCCGACCTGGCCGCTGTTAAGGGCACTGCCGCCGGGCCGGACGCCGTGGGTGCCGTTCAGCTCGCCGATGGCGAAGAGGTGCGGCAGGCTCGTCTCCCACCAGAGATTGCCGCGCAGGCCGCCATTGCAGTGCTGGGCACAGACCGCGATCTCGAGGGGCTCACGCAGGTCGACACCATGCTCGGCGTAGAGCTCGATGCTCTGCGGATTCATGTGACGAAGACGCTCGTACGGCGTCGACTGCAGGGCCCCGGAGCGCTCAAGGTACCGGCGCGCCTCCGGATGCAGGTCGGCCAGCGAGAACGGCGCCTGACCCGGCGCCGGCGACGGGTTGCTCAGGAAATCCATGAACACCCGCCGGCCAGCCTCGGTCTCGCGGTGCACCGCCAGGTCCACCAGGCTCGAGCCGTGGTCCTGCAGCCGCGCCGCGTGGAATGGCCACTGGTAGCCCTTGAGGAAGATCGCGCTCGCCAGGGTCGGGAGGTCCGGAAAGTACTCGTGCAGGAAGCTGCGGCGGTCACTGACGCCGTCGGCCGCGGTGCTGTAGTAGTCGGGGATGGCCTGCTGGTACGTCCCCGAGAGATTCCAGCGGAAGCCGGTCGAGGCCAGGCCATACTGCAGCTCGGTGAGGTTATTGCCGACGACACCCGCCGCCAGGGCCAGGCCGTGCGAGCCGACCTGGCCATGCGGCCAGACGCTGCGGCGGTAGAGCTCGCCCGGGCCGCCCGTGGCCAGGACGACATTGCGGGCACTGATTACCGTCAGGCCGTAGGCCTCCCGGAAGTGCTCGTCACGATGCAGACACAGCACCCCGGCCACCCGCCGCGTCGAGCCCGCGCCGAGCGTCAGCAGACGCACCGCGTCGTGGTGGTCGAGAATCGGAATCTGCCGCAGGCGGACCTGCTCGAGGAGACGCTCGGCCATGTATTTCGAGGTCTTCGGACCGGCACTCGTGGCGCGCTGGCGCGGGTCGTGGTCGGTCTTGTAGCCGACATAGCCCCC
>JAGVUW010000133.1 GCA_019136035.1 Verrucomicrobiota bacterium
AGCTGCCGCGGATGCCGGCGGTGACCGCCGCCCCGGCAACGGGTGCCGGGGCCCGTCCCGGCCTCGAGGTCGAGGTCGATTTCCACCACGAACCGGGCGTTGTCGCCCTCCGTTTTTACCGTCGGCGCGACGACCGCCGCGAGTTGCTGCGTCTGCAGAGTCTGCACAACCTCTCCACGCAGGCGCGGGCGGCCCGGCCGGGTGCGGTGTGGTCGTATGCCGACTGGTCGCTCCTGAAGTGGCTCGGGCCGCAGTTGCAGCGCCGGCCCGAACGCCATGCCAACCTCCAGGTTCTGAAGCTGACGCCGGGCGAGTTCGAGCACTGGCAGGAGCGCTGGGAGGACACCCCCGGGCGTTTTGTCGAGCGTGCCAGTCAGCAGGCCCTGGGCCGTCGCGGCCTGGAGCCGGCCCGGCTGGCCATCGAGCTTCGGCCGGAGGACGAGTGGGTCCGCATCGCCGCGGTGGTGGTGGAGCCGGCGGGCGAGCGCCGGCCCTTCCACGAGCTCTACCAGCAGCTCGGTCAAGCCGGCGAGGATGCCCTGGTGAGCGCCGAGCTGCTACGGTTCCGTCCGGTCCTCTCCTGGGCACTGCTGCAGCGCGTCTTTGCGCGGCGCGACCCGCGTCTGCGCCGCGAGCACGTCTGCGGGCATCTCGCCGATCTCCTCGAGGGCCACCTGGAGGTGGTCGAGGGCCCCGGCGTCCGCCGCGAGCGGGTCCGCCGTCGCCGCCTCGAGGTCGAGGCGGTCCCGGATGGCTCCGACGTCCTGATCCGTCTGACCGTCGGCGGCGCGGCGGTCGGCCTGGCGGGCCTGCCGGCGCCGGTGATTCGCGACGACGGCCGCCAGTTCGTGATCGAGGTTCTCGATCCGGTCGGCCTCGAGGCGGTGCGCACGGAGCTGCAGGCCCTCGAGGCGGCGCCGGCCTCGAGCGGTCGCCTGCGGGTGCAGGGCCTGCCGGCGCGCATGGAGGCGCTGCGCCAGGCCTGGTTGGCCTGGCCGAGTGAGGTCGAGCGCCATGTCCACCCGGCCTTGCGGGCGCTGCTCGGGGATACGGGTGACCTGCAGGCGCGACTGATGGTGCGCGAAGAGGGCCGCGCCGTGGACCTGGCGGTGCGCTGGGAGTGCCAGGGCGTCAGCCTGGGCGATGCCGAGCTGCGCGAAGCCCTGCGGCTGGGTCGGACTGTCCTGCGCAGCCGCGGCGGCGAGTGGCTCGCGATCGACCCGGAGCGCGCCCGCGCCCTGAGTGCCCAGCTCGAGGCGCAGGGCCTCGGCGGTGCCGAGAGTCTGCGGCTCCTGCGCCACGACGCCAAGGGCCTCCTGCGCGCCCTGGCCTCGCCGTCGGCACCCCTGGCGTGGTCGCCGTCCTGCCAGCACCTCGGCGAGAGGCTCCTGGCCGAGCCCGAGCCGGTGCCGCTGGCCTTGCCGGGCCACCTGGCGGGCATCCTGCGGCCGTACCAGGTGGCGGGTTTCGAGTTCCTGGCCGATCGCAGCCTGCACGGCGCCGGGGCGATTCTGGCCGACGACATGGGCCTGGGGAAGACCCTGCAGGTCCTGGCGCTCCTGGAGGCCTGGGTGCAGCGCCGCGCCGGCTCGGGCGGGCGTTTCCGCGCCCTGGTGGTCTGTCCGGCCTCGGTGGTGGGCGTCTGGCTGCAGGAGGCCGAGCGCTTCTGCCCGGGGCTGCGCTGCCGGGCCGCGGTGGGGCCGGCCGCGGCGCGGGCGGCGGCGCTGGCTGGCGATGACTGGGAGGTCATGGTCACGCACTACGCCCTGCTGCGCCTGGATGCCGACGGCTTCTGCGGCCGTGACTGGGATATGGTGGTCCTGGACGAAGCCCAGAGCATCAAGAACCCCGACGCCCAGGTGACGCGCGTGGCCAAGGCCCTGCGCACGACGCACACCCTGGCCCTGACCGGCACCCCGATCGAGAACCGCCTGCTCGACCTGTGGTCGATCATGGACTTCCTCAACCCGGGCTTCCTCGGGTGCGCCGACGACTTCACGGCGCGCTGGGACAGCCCGGCGCGGCGGGCCCCGCTGGCGGCGCGTCTGGCGCCGCTGCTCCTGCGCCGGACGAAGGACGCGGTCGCGCCGGAGCTGCCGGCGCGCACCGAGGAGGTCCTGCGCATCGAGATGACCCCGGGTCAGCGCCAGGTCTACGACCGCGAGCTGTTGCGGGCGCGGGCGCTCCTGCAGAGCCGCGGCCCGATCGAGATGCTGGCGGCGCTGACGCGTCTGCGGCAGGTCTGCTGCGACCCGGCGCTGCTCCCGGGGGTGCTGCCGGACGAGGCGAGCTCGGCCAAGCTCGAGGCGATGGTCGAGATGCTCGCCGAGCTGGCCGAGGCCGGGCA
Organism: Verrucomicrobiota bacterium; assembly: GCA_019136035.1. Lineage (GTDB taxonomy): Bacteria > Verrucomicrobiota > Lentisphaeria > Oligosphaerales > JAFGRS01 > JAGVUW01. The sequence goes on from JAGVUW010000133.1 coordinate 2,348, forward strand.
CTCGGCCCTCGTCTTCAGCCAGTTCACCACGATGCTGGAGCGCATCCGGCCGGCCCTGGACGCGGCCGGCCTGGCGCATCTGACCCTCACCGGCGAGACCCCGGCCGGGCGCCGCGTCGAGCTGGTGCGCGAGTTCCAGGAGGCCGAGAGCCCAACCGTCTTCCTGCTCAGCCTGCGCGCCGCCGGGACGGGCCTCACCCTGACCCGCGCCGACTACGTCTTCCTCTTCGATCCGTGGTGGAACCCGGCCGTGGAACGCCAGGCCATCGACCGCACCCACCGCATCGGCCAGGATAAGCCGGTGGTCGCCTACCGGCTGGTCGCGGCCGACTCGGTCGAGGACAAGGTCCTGACCCTGCAGCGCGAGAAGGCCGAGCTGTTCGCCGCCGTCATGGGCGACGCCGAGCAGCGCGGTGTGGCCGATCGCCTGACGCGCGAGGACCTGCAGCGGCTGTTGAGCTGAGGGCGTGCCGAAGGCCGAACGCCCGACGCCGGGGGTGGCCCCAAGGGCGGGAGGGCCGGAGATCGGACGGATCGGACGGATCAGGCGGATCGGGTGGGGGGAACGCCTGGTGCCCGCGGTTGTCGGGCGGCGGGCTCAGGGCTCGTTGTGCCGGGGCCAGGGGCGGGGCAGGCGCTGGAGCTGCGACCATGTCCATGACCACGGCATCGGCTTCAGCACCGGGGTTGCGGCGGCGGTGTCGGGCGGGACGCCCCAGAGGTCATCGCGGTAGAGGTCGATCTGGACCCATCCCAGGAGGAAATCGGCGAGTTCGCCGGGGTTGACGCCGAGGCGGAGGCTGCCTAGGAAGGCCAGGCTGACCTCGATCTGGGTGTGCCAGGCGGCGGGGTAGCGCGGCAGCTCGAGCTTCTCGGCGGGCCATGCCGTCCGCGGCAGGCTGAGGAAGGGCGGCGTGTCGGTGTGGAAGTCGTGGAGCTTGGCAGACGCGGGGAGGTAGAGCGGCGTCGCCAGGTGCGCCTTGCCGCGCTGGCGCAGGCGATCGCGGTCGGGGCAGCCCTCGGGGAGGTCCCATATCGAGGAACTCCACCAGAGGAGGCCGACCTCCTGAGGCGGGCACTCGACATCCGCAGTCAGCCCGGGGGCGCGGAACCACTCGCCGCCGCGCAGGCCGGCGCTCTCGGTCTGGAGCATGAGGGGCGTCAGGTGCAGCGGCCCGAGGCGGATCTGGGCGCCGAGGCCGAGGCCGACGCTGGCGGTGCCGACGTCGGCGAGGTCACGGCGGCGCTCGGCCAGCCAGCCGGTCTGGCGGCAGCCGGCGCCGAGCAGCGCCGCCGCCAGGGGCAGGGCCAGGGCCAGCCAGAGCCGGCGCAGGCCGCGGCGTCGGCGCCGTGACGAGGGCGCGCCGGTGTCAAGGCGGTGGTCGGGTTGCGCTGGCCTGGCCATGAGGGGCACCCCCGTTTCGCTGAGGCCGGCGCGTGGCCGGCGCGGCTGTTCAGGCGGTCTGGCCCATGCAGGTGATCTCTTCGCGGTCGTGGAAGAGCTCCCGGATCTTGAAGCGCTCGCAACGCCGGTTGAGGCCCATGGCGTCGATGCCGCGCAGACGCCGCAGCATCTCGATCGGGTCCATCTTGCCGACCTTGAGGTTGACGACGAAACGACGGCACCAGCCGGCCTCCAGCCAGGGCAGGAGGATCTGCTCGATGACGCGGTTCGGGTCCTCGATGAGGTCGCAGAGGAGCCAGTCGCAGCGACGGTCGTCGGCGGGGCGGTAGCGGAAGGCGTCGTCCTGGACGTGGCGGATGCGCGGGTGGTCCAGAGCGGCGCCGCGCAGGGGGCCGTTGTCCACGGCCAAGACCGAGGCGCCACGCTCGGCGGCGCTGAAGCTCCAGCCGCCGGGAGCCGCGCCGAGGTCGATCACGGTCTCGCCGGACTGCGGGCTGCGACCCAGCACCGCGAAGGCCTCCTCGAGTTTGAGGAAGGAGCGCGAGGGCGCCTCGGGGCGGTCGCGCATGCGGCGCTGGCCCCAGTAGTGGATGCGGCTGCCGACGACGGCCTGCTCGCAGGATGTGAAGTATACTGCAAAGCCGCGCACCTCGCGCTCGTCCGCCGGGAGGTCGCTCGAGGCCAGCTTGGCCAGGCGCGACATCTTGCCGCGCAGGCGGCGCAGGAACTCGGCGTGGACCGTGCGCATCCGCCCCGCCACCGCTTCGGGCAGCACGGAACTCATGTGCAGGAACCACGGCGACTCCAGGCGGGCCCCCTGCAGGCACTCCCAGAAGGCGTCGCAGAGGCCGCCGGCCAGGGCGTTGACAGAGGAGCCGGTGACCTCGCGGCCATCGAGGACGGTCATGATCGGGAAGCACAGATCCGGTGGCGGCGACCAGTCGCGCGCCGCCGTGAAGACGACGCCATCACCCGGCGTGGCGGCGCGGATGTCGTAGAGAGCCAGCTCGCGGGACAGGAGGTCCTCGGAGCCGGGTTTGCAGGTGTGGAATTGCTGGGCCATGCGCCCAACGTATTGCGGCGCGGCCCCAGTGTCCACCCGGCCCCCGGAGGAGTCTGACCTGTCTGACCTGTCTGACGGCGGGGGTGCCCAGCCTCGGGCGCCGGTGTCCCCGGTGTCCCCGGTGTCCCCGGTGTCCCCGGTGTCCCCGGTGTCCCCGGTGTCCCCGGTGTCCCCGGTGTCCCCGGTGTC
>JAGVUW010000763.1 GCA_019136035.1 Verrucomicrobiota bacterium
GCAGTTATCCATGCCCTGGTAGTACCGGCTCAGCGGGAAGCCGGCGGCCAGGCCGCGGCTGATGAGTTTGCCGATGACGTCGCTGGCGCCGCAGGGCAGCTCGAGGACGAACTCGTTGAAGAACCACTTGGCGGGGAAGTGCGGCCGGACGCCGGGGATGGCGGTCAGGCGCTGGTAGGCGTAGCTGGCCTTATCGGCGCAGAGCTGCGCGGTCTGGCGCAGGCCCTCGCGGCCGAGGAGGGCCAGGTAGATGGTGGCCGTGAGGGCGCAGAGGGCCTCGTTCGAGCAGATGTTCGAGGTGGCCCGTTCGCGCTTGATGTGCTGTTCGCGGGCCTGCAGGGTCAGCACGAAGCCGCGCCGGCCCTGGGCGTCGACTGTCTCGCCGACGATGCGGCCGGGCATCTTGCGGACATGCTCGCGGCGGGCCGCGATGAAGCCGAGGTAGGGCCCGCCGAAGGACATAGGCATGCCGAGCGACTGGCCCTCGCCGGTGGCGATGTCGGCGCCCATAGAGCCGGGGGTCTTGAGGATGCCTAGGGAAATCGGGTAGCACGAGACGATCAGCAGGGCGCCGCGCGCGTGCGCCGCCTCGGCCAGGGCGGTGAAGTCCTCGATGCAGCCGAAGAAGTTCGGGTTCTGTACGACGACGGCCGCGGTCTGGTCGTCGAGGCGGCGCCCGATCTCGGCGCGGTTGGCGTGGCCGCCGGTGTTCGCGGTGGTGACCAGCTCGATGTGCAGGTTGCGGGTGTAGGACTCGAGCATGACCCGGTAGATCGGGTTCACCGAGTCGTCGACAATGACCTTCGATCGGCCCGTGACGCGCATCGCCATCTTCGTGGCCTCATAGATGGCGGTGCCGCCGTCGTAGAGCGAGGCGTTGGAGACCTCCAGGTCGGTCAGCCGGCAGATCATCGACTGGTACTCGTAGATCGCCTGGAGGGTGCCCTGGGAGATCTCCGGCTGGTAGGGCGTGTAGGCGGTGTAGAACTCGCCGCGCGAGACGAGCGCCGGCACTGCTGCGGGGATGAAGTGGTCGTAGAAGCCGCCGCCGAGGAAGAGGGTGAGGTCGATTGAGTTGCGGCCGGCCAGCTCGGCGAGGCGGTCGCGGACCTCCTGCTCGCCGAGGCCCTGGGGCAGGTTGAGCGTGCCGCAGCGGCAGGACGGCGGGATGTCGGCGAAGAGGTCGTCGAGGCTCAGGCCGATGTCGCGGAGCATGGCCTGGCGTTGGTCATCGGTGATGGATACGAAGGGCATACGTGTCACCCCTTAGGCTGCGGTTGCGGTGCGGCCGGCCGGGCGCGGCCCCTGAGCGGTCGGAGTCTCGGGCTGCGCCTGGCCGTCGGGTCGCCTTCCGGCGGCTACAGGGTCTTGAGGTAGTCGTCGTACTGCTTCTGGGTCATGAGGGCATCGAGCTGCGCCGGGTTCTCGGCCTTGATCTGGATCATCCAGCCGGCGCCGACGGCGTCCTTCTTGAGAGTGTCGAGGTCGTCGGCGAGGTCGCTGTTGACGGCGGTGATGACGCCATCGACGGGGGCGAAGAGTTCGGAGGCGGCCTTGACCGACTCGATCTCGCCGAAGGCCTCGCCGGCGCGGGTGGCGGTACCGACCTTGGGCAGGTCGAGGTAGACGATGTCGCCGAGCTGCTCGACGGCATAGGCGGTGATGCCGACGGTGACGATGTTGCCTTCGAGGCGGGCCCACTCGTGGGATGTGGCGATCTTGAGCATCTCTGCACCTCTCCAGTACGGTCAGTTCTGCGGCGTCAGCACCGGCACGGCGTAGCGGCCGGCGCGGTTGTCCAGGAAGCGGGGGACGATGCGGGCCGCCAGGTCGCGGTCGCGCACCCGCACGGTCACGGCCTGGCCGCTGCGGCAGGCCCGGTCGACCAGGGCCAGCGCGATGGCTCGGCGCTCCGTGGCCATACCCGGCCGGCCGTCCTCGAAACACCAGTACGGCACCATCGTGCCGCTGCTGACCCAGCCGACGCGGCGGCCGTCGAGTGCGACCTCGGCGCCGGCGCGGGCGATGCCCTTGTCCTCGATGGCCAGGGCGACGACGCGCCAGGGCAGTGCCGCCGGGTCGGCGGGCGTGCCGGCCTTGAGGGCGGCCAGGGCCGCCGCCTGGGCAGCGAGGGCCTGGCGACCGGGGAAGTCGCGGCCGGGGGCGAGGTCGACGCCGAAGCGCGCCGCGCCGATGGCGAAGATCGGGATCGGCCGGCCGTCGGGGGCGGTCCCGAGTTCGTGACCGAAGAGCGGCAGGGCCGCCTCGAGACGCAGGGTGTCGCGGGCGCCCAGGCCGACCGGTGCCGCACCGGCGCCGACCAGGGCATTCCAGAGGGCCTCGGCATGGTCCGCCGGCACGATCACCTCGAAGGCGACCGGCTCGCCGGTGTAGCCGGTGCGGCTCAGGCGCGCCGGGGCGCCCCGGAAGGCGGCCACGGCGCAGGCGTTGCGGCGCGCCGCGGGCAGGGCGCCCTCGAGGAGTGGCGCCAGGAGATCGGCGGCGGCGGGGCCCTGCAGGGCAAGCATGGCGGTCTCGGCAGTCAGGTCGCGCAGACGCACGTCGCTGAAGGCGCCGGCGGCCGCGGTCAGGTGCGACCAGTCGCGCTCGCGGTTGGCGGCGTTGACCACGAGGAGGTAGCCGGCGGCGTCGAAGCGGCACAGCCAGGCGTCGTCGAGGGCGCCCCCGGCGGCGTCGGGCAGGAGGGTGTAGTGGCTGTCGCCCACGGTCAGGCGGGCGGCGTCGTTGCTGAGGACGGTCCGCAGGAAGGCCGTCGCGTCGGCGCCGTCGACGGCGATGCGGCCCATGTGCGAGACATCGAAGAGGCCGGCGCGGCGACGCGTGGCGAGGTGCTCGGCCAGGATGCCCTCGGGGTACTGCACGGGCATGTCCCAGCCGCCGAAGTCGACCATGCGGGCGCCGCTGGCGACGTGTAGGGAATGGAGTGTGGTGCGCTTCATGCTGCCTCGCGTCAGGCTGCGGCCCGGATCGTCCAGGACCGCCTCTTCAGGCCGCCAGCCCCCCATCGGAGACTGTAGCCGCAATATACCATGCCTCGGCGTGGAGGGAACCCGCCCGGCCAAGAGGCCCCGGCCGCCCGAGCCGTTGCCCGCGGCTCCGCCGCGCGGCGCCGGAGCGCCCTGGCCGGGCCGGCGGGGCAGAGCACCCTCACCGGCCTGAGCAGTCGGGAGAGTCTGACCGGTCTGACCAGTCTGACGAGTCTGACAGGTCCGACAAGTCCGACAGGTCGGACAGGTCCGACAAGTCTGCCCCGTCTGCCAGCACTGTCTTCGGGCGGCGGCGTGGACCTACTCTGGCCTCTCGGCCGCCGCCGGCGCAGCCCCCGGCACGCCGAGGCGCGGCAGGACCACGGCCGCGGCTTCGTCGACGCCGCGCAGGGGGCGGCGCTCGAGGGTCGCCAGGTCGACCTGGACGGTCGCCTCCAGGCAGGCCAGGATCAGGCCGCGGAGGTCGAGGCGGGACTCCTCGACCTCGACTCGATAGGCTTTGGCGGCGGTGGTGGGATCGCTGGGGGCGAAGACCGTGCAACTGTCGGGGACGTCCTCTTCCGAGATGTCGAGGGTGCCGATGCGTCGGGCCAGGGCCATGGTCTCGTTCTTCTCGGCAGCCAGGAGGGGCCGCAGTTGGAGCATCGGGGTGGCACTGGCGATGATGCCGAGGTTATCGAGGGTCTGGCTGGCGACCTGGCCGAGGTTGTCGCCGGTGAGCAGCGCCTTCGAGCCGAAGCAGCGCGCCACGACGGTGGCCAGGCGCATCATGAAGCGGCGGTAGAGGACGGTGCGAAGGCGGCTGTCGCAGGTGTCGCGGATGGCGAGCTGTGCCGGCAGGAGATTGACTGCGGCGAGCCGGCCGCCCATCTGGAAGCGGTTCAGGTGCGTCGCCAGGCGGGCGACCTTGAGGATCAGCTCGGGCGGTGTGTACGGCTCGCTGTGGAAGGTGACGTAGTCGATCAGGCAGCCGCGCCGCATCATCTGGTAGCATGCCACCGGCGAGTCGATGCCGCCGGAGAGCAGGGCCAGGAGGGCGCCGCCGGTGCCGGCGGGCAGGCCGCCGGGGCCGTCGATGCGCTCGTAGCACAGGAAGGCGTGGTCCTTGCGGATCTCCAGGGCGAGCGCCAGGCGCGGCTGGTTGAGGTTGACCTCGAGGCGCGGGTAGCGCGCCAGGAGCCGCTCGGCGAAGAGCCGCTCGATCTCGGAGCTGATCATGGGGTAGGACTTGTCGCTGCGGCGGACCAGCGTGGCGTAGGGCAGGCGCTGCTCGCCGCGCAGCCCGGCGGCGAAGGCCTCGTAGACGCGCGGGAAGGTCCGGTCGACCATGGCCTCCAGGTGCTCGAGCGCCGGCGGGCTCAGGAAGCCCGGCGAGGCCGACGACAGGCCGCTGACAAAGGGCAGCACCCGGCGCATCTCGGCCACCGCCTCGGGGGTGAACACGGTGGCGCCGCCGCCGGGGCGGATGAAGACGCGGCCGCGTTCGCGGATGACCTCGATGCGCCCGACACCGCGCAGAGCCCGCCGGAGGGCCTCGATGAGGCGGCTCTCGAAGGCGCTGCGGTTGCGGCCCTTGGTGGCAATTTCCGAGTAACGGCAGATCAGGGCGTCGTAGCCGAGATCCGCGGGAATGGTCATGTTCATGAGCGTCCTGTGTGCCGGGACCCGCGGCCGTCGCGACGATCGCGGCCGGCCCTCGCCAAGGCGGGCGGCCGGGCCGCGGCGTCCGGCTCGACCGCGCGGCCGAGCCCCGGATTGCCCGGCCGCGCAGGCGCTACTATACTGTCGGATGGCCTGGGCTGTTGACGCACCGCAGGGCGGCTCGTGAACAGGCCACCCTTCGGGCTTCGACGCGAGGCGCTTGCGGCCTCTTGTTCAGGGCCGTCCTCGAGCAGGCAACGCTGAGCGACGCGCGTCGAGGCCAGCGCCCCGGTATCGTGGGGCGCAGGTGGATGATCAGCGGAGCGATGGGCTTCGTGAAGGATCCAGGCC
>JAGVUW010000123.1 GCA_019136035.1 Verrucomicrobiota bacterium
CGTGGTCCGGGCGGCTGTCCCTGGGACCGCGAGCAGACGCATGAGAGCCTCAAGCGCTACCTCATCGAGGAATGCGGCGAGTTCCTCGACGCCCTTGACGACGGCGACGACGAGGCCATCGTCGACGAGCTTGGCGACGTGCTGCTGCAGATCGTCTTCCACTGCCAGATCGGCCGTGAGGACGGGCGCTTCTCACTCCAGGACGCGGCGCGCGCGGAGTGCGAGAAGATGTGGCGGCGCCACCCGCATGTCTTCGGCGAGAGCGACGCCGACACGCCCGAGGCGGTGCTGGCTCAGTGGGACCGCCTGAAACGCCAGGAACGCCGGCACGCCGACAAGCGCTCCGCCCTCGACGGCATACCGCGACACCTGCCCGCACTGCATCGGGCCCAGACCGCCCTGCGCAAGGCCGGCCGGCAGGGCTTCGAGTGGGCCGGCATCGAGGCCGTGCTGGGCAAGGTCCGCGAGGAGCTCGACGAGGTCGAGGAGGCCATCCGTCAGGGCCAGCCCGAGGCTGTGGCCGAGGAACTCGGTGACCTCCTCCTGGCGGTGGTGAACCTCTGCCGTTGGCACGACCTCGAGGCCGAGGAGGTCCTGCAGCAGGGCGTCCGCAAGTTCATCCGGCGCTTCCAGGCCCTCGAGGAGAACCTGCGCGCCGCGGGCCGCACGCCGTCGGCCTGCACGCCGGCCGAGCTGCTCGAGCTCTGGCGCGGCCAGACGCGCTGAGCGCGTAAGCCCGCGGCGGCCCGCCGGCCTGGGCACTTTTTCGCCGCCGGCGGCCTTGCCCCGACTGGCAGTCGCGGTTAACCTCATGGGAAGGAGTGATGGCCGCGGCGACGGCCCGCCCGGCCGCCCCCGCGGCTGGGGAGACGCGGCCCGTCGGCGCCGCCGCTTGTCGGGCTCTATCACGGGATAAGGAGGAGAAGACCATGAGGATGAGACGGTTCACCCTGATCGAGCTGCTGGTCGTCATCGCCATCATCGCCATCCTGGCGGCTATGCTCCTGCCGGCCTTGAGCAAGGCCCGCGACAAGGCCCGGCAGACTGCCTGCATCTCGAACCTCAAGCAGCTCTCGCTGGCGCTGCTGATGTACACCGAGGACTCCAGCGACCGCATGCCGACCTACTACCCTGCCTGGCCGGCCAAGCCGGTCGGCGACAACGGCTGCGACTGGTGGAACGGCATCTATCCTTATGTTAAGGAGTACCAGGCCTACGTCTGCCCGAACTACCAGCGGGTGCAGACCACGTGGAACTACAACGACCACCTCTTCGGGCTGATGCCCTCGTACGGCGACAACTCATTCCTGCGCGGCATTTCGCCGGGGAAGATCCGGACGCCGTCGACGATCGTCATGCTTGGCGACGCCTGCCATTCCATGGGCGAAGCCTGGCGCATGGCCTGGCCGAAGTGCCCAGAGGTCCTGCCGGGTTCCGGCAATCCCTGCGGCGTGCGCACCAACATCTCGGCGCAGGAGCGGTCCACCGTCCACAGCGGCGGATCCGATCTTGCCATGTGCGACGGCCACGTCGAGTGGAAGCGCGCCGTGGCGATCTACGACAACGCCTCCGGAAGGCTGTTTCTGCCATGACGACGGCGCAGGCCCCGGGCGAGACGCCCAGGCCACTCTGAGTGCGGCGGATCGGGGGCCCCGGGCGAGACGCCCAGGCCACTCTGGGTGCGGTGGATCGAAGGCCCCGGGCGAGACGCCCAGGCCACGGTGGGTTGCGGCGAGCCCTTGCGGGGCGCCGCCGCGGGAGGGTCCTGCTATGACGCGTCGTTGCCGAGACATCCTGGCTGCAGCCTGGACGGTCGCCCTTGTCCTCGCGATCGGCCTGCCGCTGTGCGGCGGGGAGGCGCCGGCACCGTCGCCGCTGGCCAACCTCGACCTCGCCCGCGGCCTCGAGGGCTGGACGACGTGGTCCGGCAGCACGCCCCATGCCTACGCCCTCGACACCGCCATCGGCCACGCCGGCCGGCCCTCCCTGCGCATCGACGCCCGCGACAGCACGGCCGGCCTGATGGTCATGACCGCCGGCCGCGGCCTGCTCGAGGGCCAGCGCTACCGCCTCAGCGTCTGGTGGCGGACCGAGGGCCTCAGCGAGGGCGCCCAGACCGACGCCCGCTGCATCTTCCGCCGTGACGACGGGAGCTGGCTCACCGGCATCGATCTGCATCCGTATCGCCAGCAGGCCGAGGGCGAGTGGACTCTGCGGCAGTACCGCGTCAGCCCGCCCAAGGGCACCGCCGAGACCACCTTCGGCATCTGGGTCCGCAACGGCACCGGCCAGGTCTGGGTGTCGGATATGAGCATCGAGCCTCTGGAGGCAGCGGCGCGGACCTACGACTCGATGCTCGTCTACGACCCCGAACAGGTCCCCCTCCAGTCAGCGCCCTTGAAGGCCTTCTACGCCCTGCAGGACGCCAAGAGCCCGTTCCTGCTGCGGGCGCTCCGCTGGAATGGCCTCATGGTCGAAGCCGCTCGTGCTCAGGAGGACCTGTCGCGGGCGCGTCGTGTGGCCGTCTATCGCGGCCTGTCGCTGCCGGCGGCGCTGGCGCCGTCGCTCGACGCGGCCCTGGCCGAGCTGGATCGGCTTCAGCAGGCCTACGGCAAGCTCCTCGTCGCCGACACAGCCCGGCGCGGTGAGGGCGGCGGTGATGCCGTCGCGGCGGCTGCGGCTGCAGCCGCGGCCCAGCTCGATGCTCCGCTGGAGGCCCTCGCGGAGCGCCTGGCGATGGCGCGTGTCCCGATTGTGGCCTGGCTGGCCGGGAACATCCCGGCCGCGGGTGACGACGCCTGGCTGGCGATCCCGCGGGCCCGGACCGACCTGCCATGGTGGGACGCCGAGCGCGGGCAGCCCCGCTACATCCTCTGGATGCGCTGGAGCGACGCGCGCTTCCACGAGTTCGAGGAGCCCCTCGACATGGGCGACGGCTTCACCCTCACCACGGGCGCCCCGGCCACCTTCGAGAAGGGCGTCGCCGGCTGGCAGAACTACCTCGACCAGCGTGCCGGGCATGAGGCCGCCGGCATCCGCCGCTCGGCCCTGATCACGCACTATGCCCTCCACGACAAGGGCTACCTCGCACCCGAGTTCGTCCGGCAGGCCGGCGACGACCCCGACCTGCGCCTCTGGGATGCCGCGGGCAAGCCGGTGGGCGCGCCGTCCGGCGTGACCCAGTTCAACTGGCTCAACCCCCGCGCCCGGGCGCACATGGTCGACGTCCTGACCCAGATGGCCGACTTCTTCCGCGAGCGCCCCGAGTACCAGTTCTACATCGACTGCTGGGAGTCGGCGGGGCCGTACGTGCAGCAGGACCTCATCGGCCGCAATCCCTCGCACCTCGAGCACTTCCGTGCCTACCTGGCGCAGCGCTATGGCACCATCGCCGAACTGAACCGGCGCTGGGGAGCCGCCTATGGCAGCTTCGCCGAACTGCAGCCCGCGGATGGCGCCCCGGTCAGCTTCGGCGAGGCGGTGCCGGCGTTGTCGATCGAGACCCGGCGGTGGGCTCAGGAGGCCTACGTCGACTACGCCAAACTCATCCGCGACAGCATCGCCGCCCGCGACCCCGCCAAGCCGGTGATCGCCCAGCACTCCGGCATCCTCAGCCGGGTGATGAGCCCGCGCCTCTGGGAGACCGCCGACATCCTCGGCCACCACAACCGCGCCCGCACCACCATGCCCGTGCAGCTTTGGCTCTCGTCGACGCAGCGTTACACCCGCAAGCCGACGGCGCTCTTCGAGAACTTCTGGGGCTGCCAGGAGGACCACCCGGCGCGCCTCCACGACGAGGCCGCCATGCGCGCCCAGATGCGGCGCTACGTCTACCGTCATGCCGCCTGGGGGCGCTGTATGCAGACGTGGTGGTATGCCTACACCTCGGCGCCCTACCTGCTGACCTACAACGGCAACTGGTTCAATCCAGCCTACGACCTCACCACCCTGCGCTACAGCGCCGCCGGCTTCCCCGTGGAGAAGGCCAAGATCGACCGCGTCGAAGCGCTTTTGCTCACCAGCGAGATCGCGCCGTCGCGGCTGCTGATCCTGCAGCCTGGCGACACCATGCTGGCCCAGGGGGCACGGCCCGACGCCTACGACGAGTGGCTCGCCTGGCACGCGCTGCTCTTCCCGCGCAACCAGCTCTACGAGACGCTCCCTGACGCGTGGTTCGCCAGCGGCGTCGCCAGCTTCGACAGCGCCGACGTCGTGATCCTCCCGGCCGCGACCCACCTCGCTGCCGCGGTCGCCACACGCCTCATTGACTTCGCCCGTGCCGGCGGCACCCTCGTCGGCGCGGGGCCGCCCGGGCTCTACGACGACTGCGGCCAGCCTCAGAATGCCATCCTCGCCGCGGCCGGGCTGCAGGCGCGCTTCACGCAGGCCACCGGCGAGCCCTGGCGGGTCGACTATGGCGTCCCGGTCGGCCCCGGCGGCTGGGCCGAGGTGCCGATCGGGAAGGGCCGCCTCGTGCTCCTGCCCACGGCCCTTGGCCGCATGCCCGACGCGGCGGCGCTGGCGGCGCGCCTGCGCGAGTGGGTCACCCCCGCGGCCGAGGCGCCCGGGACGACCCTGGAGCTGCTCCTGCGGCTCCTCCCCGACGGCCGGGCCCTGCTCTGTGCCCTCAACCGCGACCCCGACCGCGCCACCGCCGGCGCGGTGGCGGTGCGCGGGCGCTACTCCCGCGTTGCCGACATCGACCAGCCGCGGCCCTGCCTGGTGCCCTCGGCTCAGGACGACGCCGGCCGGACGGCCTTCCGGGTTGCCCTCGACCCCGGCGGCACCGCCTTCTACCTCATGCAGTGAGGAGTTCGGAGTTCGGAGTTCGGAGTTCGGAGTTCGGAGTTCGGAGTTCGGAGTTCGGAGTTCGGAGGTCGGAGGTCGGAGTTCGGAGGTCGGAGGTCGGAGGTCGGAGGTCAGAGGTCAGAGGTCGGAGGTCAGAGGTCGGAGGTCAGAGGTCGGAGGTCAGAGGTCGGAGGTCAGAGGT
>JAGVUW010000720.1 GCA_019136035.1 Verrucomicrobiota bacterium
CCTGGCCACCCTGAAGGGGTGCCAGATCGTAGCCGGGGGTCGCGCGAGAGCACGACCCCCGGAAACGCGATCCCACGAACTCTGCACCCTGGAAGGGTGCCAGAACCGGACTTTCAAACAGCCCTGGAATCGGCCGCCGCCGGCGTGGTCCGCGACGATTCGCGGGGTACGTTCCCGACCGGGTACGCCGGCGCCGGCCCGGCTCACGCCGGAACGTCTACGTATGGAATGCAACGCAGCGAGGTCAGTCCCATGTCCCGACGGAATGTCCTGGTGATTGTCTGCGATCAGCTCCGCGCCAGCGTCCTCAACGCCTACGCCCCCAGCGCCGTGCCGACGCCGCACATCGATGCGCTGGCCCGCGAGGGCGTCGTGTTCGATAATGCCATCACGGCCTCGACCGTGTGCGCGCCGGCCCGGGCTTCGATGCTGACCGGTCGCCATGTCTGCGACCACGACGCCTGGACCAACAACATGCCCTGCCGCGAGGGCCTGGAGTACTACCCCCAGCGCATGCAGGCCGCCGGCTACGACACGGCCGCCTTCGGCGTCCTGGACCACTTCCCCCATGACGACATGTCCGGCTTCCGGCACTGCCGGCTCATGGAGGGCGGCCTGCAGGGCGACAAGGAGGAGTACCTGGCCTTCCTGCGGCAGCGCCACCCGGAGGTCACCCGGATCTTCAACGGCAGCAACTTCGAGTTCGCCTTCGCCGAAGACGAGTTCTACGACTACTGGACCGCCTCGCGCGCGATCGAGTACATCGAAGAACGCGCCGCCTGCCCGCAGGAGCCCTTCCTGGCCTACGTCGGCTTCCTCAGCCCGCACACGCCGCTGTTTCCCCCCAGGGAGGTCCATGGCACCGTCGACACCGAGCGGCTGCCGCGGCCCCTGCAGCGCCAGGAGGGCATGTCACCGGTGACGACCTACCGCGGCGTGCTGGTCACGCCGAAGAAGACCGCGGCGGCGCAGATGCGTGAGCGCACCGCCTATGCCGAGCTGATTGTCGAGGTCGACCGCCAGGTCGGCCGCATCGTGGACGCCCTCAGGATCGCCGGGCTGTACGAGTCGACCACCATCCTCTTCACCGCCGACCACGGCGACATGCTCGAGGACTTCGGCCTGACCACCAAGGGGCCGTATCCCTATCGCTCGTCCCTCTTCATCCCGATGATCCTGTCGAACCACCCCGGCCTGCGCCGCGGCGCCAGGAGCGACAGCCTGGTGGGCAACATCGACATCGGCGCCACCGTCCTGGATATCGCCGGCGACCGCCGTGCCTTCGGCTACTCGCGCTCGCTCGTCGACGCCGCCCAGCCGGTGCCCGAGCACCCCCGCGAGGTCAACTACAGCGAGTTCTCCGATGCCATGAAGCTCGCCATGGACAAACGCTACACCTACGCCTACTTCCCCTTTACCGGCTATGCCGACCTCTATGACCGCCAGGCCGACCCCGACGAACTCCACAACCTCGCCGGCGACCCGGCCCACGCTGCGGTCGAAATGGCCTTCCTCAAACACATCATCGAGTTCCTGACCCTGGCCCGCAACGTGCGCATCGAGGCCCACGACATGATACCGCCCCTCCGCGTCGGCCTGGAGAAGAAAGCCCCCAAGTTCCTCGACGACTTCGTCATCGCCTACCCGATCTCGAGCAACACCGAACGGCAGCGCCTGCGCGAGGCGGGACTGAGCGACGACTACAACGAGTTCTGCCGGGAACGCACGGTGTCGGCCCACTACGGCGTCTACTGGGAGAGCCGCCCGCCGGCCTGAAGAGAGGCATCGGCGAGGCCGCAGCAGGCGATGTTGCGCCGCGCACTCGCAGGGGACGTTGCGTCGTTGTGATGTCGACGCCGCTCCGGCTCGTGGACGCGTTCGTGTCTGTGTATACTCGCGCTCCAGCTCCCATGGCCAGCGATGTTGCGCCGTGTTCTGCCCGGCGCTCACAGGTCGAGGGTGAGGAGCGCGGTGAGCTGGTCGTTGGGCATCTCCGTGATCCAGTTCTCGCCGGTGCTGGCGACGACCTCCTCGGCCAGCGCGACCTTGTCGGCGATCAGCTTGTCGATCTTCTCCTCGACGGTGCCCTTGCACACGAATTTGTGGACGATCACGTTGCGCGTCTGGCCGATGCGGAAGGCGCGGTCGGTGGCCTGGTTCTCGACGGCGGGGTTCCACCAGCGGTCGAAGTGCACGACGTGGTTGGCGCGCGTGAGGTTGAGGCCGACGCCGGCGGCCTTGACCGAGAGCACCATGTAGGGGACGTAGTCGCGCGCCGTCTGGAAGCGCTCGACCAGGTCGCGGCGCTGGGCCACCGGGACGCTGCCGTGCAGGACCAGGCCGGGCTGGCCGAAGACGCCGTGGAGGAAGCGGTCGAGCGGCTCGCACATCTCGCGGAACTGCGTGAAGACCAGGACCCGCTCGCGCTCGGCGAGGACCGTCTCGCAGATCTCATGGAGGCGTGCGAACTTGCCGCTGTGCTCCTCGAGGAAGACCCCGGCGCCGGTGTACTGGTCCGGGTGGTTGCAGATCTGCTTGAGCCGCAGCAGCGAGGCGAGCACCAGGCCGCGGCGCTGTATGCCCTCGGCCTCGTCGAGGGCCTCCTGCAGGTCGCTGACCACCTGACGGTAGAGGACGACCTGGTGGCGGCTCAGTTCGGCGTAGGTCCTCATTTCGACCTTGTCGGGCAGGTCACGGCGGATGGCCGCGTCGGTCTTCAGGCGTCTGAGGATGAACGGGCTGACCACCTGTCGCAGGCGTGCGTAGCCGCCGCTGTCGGCCTGGATTCTGGCGATGGCCTTCTTGAACTCGGCGGCGTTTCCGAGCAGTCCGGGGTTGAGGAAGTCGAAGAGGCTCCAGAGGTCCTGGAGGCGGTTCTCGACCGGGGTGCCGGTCAGGATCAGGCGCCGCTCGGCCGCGAGTTTCTTCACGGCGCGGGTCTGGTGGGCGCCGGGGTTCCTGATGGCCTGGGCTTCGTCGAGGATGGCGTAGTGCCAGCGGGCCTTCTGGAGCCACTCGTTGCGCTGCACCATGCCGTAGGTGGTGATCAGCAGGTCGTACGGGCGGAGGTCCTGGGCGCTCATCGACTCGCGGGCGCGGGCGCCGATGGCGGAGCTGTGCACCACGAGCACGCGCAGGTCGGGGAGGAACCGCCCGATCTCGTCCAGCCAGTTGCCGATGAGCGAGGCGGGCACCACGAGCAGGCTCGGCGTTGTCTGGCGTTGGCGGATGGTGTCGAGGAAGGCGAGCACCTGCACTGTCTTGCCCAGGCCCATGTCGTCGGCGAGGCACGGCCCGAACCCGAGCGAGTCGAGGAAGGCCAGCCAGTTCAGCCCGACCTGCTGGTAGGGCCGCAGCGTCGCCCGGAAGCCCGCCCCGGGCGTCGCCGCCGTCACGCGCGATGGGTCGGTCAGGCGGCGGCGGACCTCGGCGAACCACTCGCCGAACGAGACCCCGGTGGCCACGGCGGTGTCGCCAAGCACGGCCGACGGATTCAGACTCAGCCGCATCGCCTCGGCCAGCGTCAGGCCGTCGGCGAGGAGGTCCTCGACCTGGCTGTAGGCCGCCAGCGCGGCCTCGAGTTTCTCCTTGTCGACCTCGACCCAGCGGTTCTTAATCAGCACCAGGCCCTCGACCTCGCTGAGGAGTCGCGCCGCCTCGTCGCGCGTGATCGGCTCGCCGCCGACGGCCAGTTGCGGCACACACGAGACCAGGGCCTCGAGGCCGAGGCCACTCGGCCGGCGCTCGCCGATGGTCACCCCGAGCGACGCGGTGCTGCTCTTGGCCGTCCACCAGTTCGGGATGCGGCAGCGGATGCCGCAGGCCTCGAACAGCGGCACCTCGCGCAGAAAGGCCAGGGCGCGCTGGCTGTCGAAGGCCAGCGGCTGGAAGATCCGGCCGGACTCGAGCAGCGATGACACCAGGGCGCTCTGACGGGCGGCACGGTAGACGGTGGCCAGCAGCTCGAGGAGGCGGCCGCGGTCGTCGGCGTACTCCTGGAGGGCATGCTTGAGCGGCAGGTGACGGGTGGTGCCGTCGTCGCCGACGCACGTCGAGTAGGTCGCCAGGAAGGCGAAGGGCTGAGGCCCCTGGCGGTTCTCCACCAGATGGAAGAACACCCGCCCGGCGAGTTCAAGATCCGGCCGGAGCTTCTGCAGCAGCGACTGGACGGTGCCGCCGTGAGCGCGGACCGCGTCCCGGAAGGCGCCCACGAGCGCCTCCCAGGTCGCGGCCAGACGCGCCGTGGAGAGCCTCTCGAAGCCGGGCGCGAGCGGGGCGTCGGCCAGGAGGTCCGCCAGGGTCGCGTCGGGCGCCGGGACCGCCACGCGGTCGCGGAGGACCTCGAGGTCCGGGGTCAGGGCGAGTTCGCGGATGAACTCGGCGGCGAGGCGCCGCCAGAACTCCAGGCTCTCGGTCAGGATCAGCCCGGACGGCGCAAAGCCGAGGTGGAAGAGCCAATCCGCGCCGCCGGCATGGAAGCGCCGGAAGACCTCCTGCTGCAGGGCGCGCGAGGCCTCGCCGGGGGCTGTCTCGGCGTCCTGCCATTCGAGCAGGATATCCTCGTCGAGGGGTATGGCGACGAGCGCCTGGCTGGGACCGCTGGCGTCCTTCATGCCGGCCCGTAGACCCCCTGGCGGAGGCGCCGCACGGAGCCCTCTCTAAGGGCGCGCTGCAGGGTGTTGGTGACCTGCAGGCGGGTCCACTCCGGCAGAAGGCGGACCACGTCGTCGGTGGTGAACTGGCTGCGGAGTGTGCGCATGGCCTCGACGAGCTGCGCGGTCATGCGTCCGGCCTGAGGCGCGCCGATGGCCTTCGGGCGGGTGCCGCGTTTCGGCGGGAGCGGCATCATGATCGTGTCGTCGGCCGGTCGCCGCACGGGCGCCGCCGGGCGCTTCGGCGTGGCCTTCGCGGGCGCTTTGGCGGCACGCCCGGCGGGCTTCGGCGCAGGCTTGCCCTTCGCGGTGGGCCGCTTCGGCGCCGCCACGCGGGC
>JAGVUW010000331.1 GCA_019136035.1 Verrucomicrobiota bacterium
CAGGTGCCGCCAGAGCAGCCCGGCCGCCAGCAGGAGGGCGACCAGGAGTGCCAGGAGCACCGCGGCGCCGCGGCGCCAGCGCCGCACCGCGCGCACGGCGCGGTCGAGGTCGGCCTCGGCCACCGGGCGGCCGCGGACCTGCTCGTGGCTCAACGGGTGGAAGTCGAGGACCTCGCGCAGGGGGGCGGGCTGGCCGCGGTCGGCCAGCTTCAGGTAATGCGGCAGCGGCGTCGGCGCGGCGGTGCGGCGCAGGGCCAGTCGGCAGGTCTCGAGGTCGAAGGGGACCTGTCGGAAGAAGACCTCGCCGGCGGCGTCATCGAAGAGGCAGTACGAGGCCATGGCGCCGCCATCGCGGGGCAGTCCGACTGAGCCGACGTTGACGATGTAGCGCTTGCCCTCTTCGCAGCCGAAGTCCTGCGGGCTGAGCCAGTGCGGCCGGCCGCTGTGGCCGAGGACGAAGAGTCCGGGGACATGGCTGTGGCCGATGAAGAGGAAGGCCTCGGCAGTGGCCTGCCAGGCCTCCAGGGCGTGCTCGTCCTCGAGGACGTAGCCGAAGGCGGCCGGGCTGGCGGGGTTGCCATGGCAGCACCGGAAGCGCGGTCCGCGCAGGACGTAGGGCAGGCCCTTGAAGAAGGCGGCGGCCTTGGCATTGAGCTGGCGGCCGGTCCAGGCGATCATCTGCCGCGCCGCCGGGTTGAAGACAGCCGGGTCGAGCTGGCGGGCGATCACGGCGTCGTGGTTGCCGAGGACGAAGTGGTCGATGCGGGCGTAGGCCACCTGCAGGACCTCGGCGGGCTCGGGGCCGTACCCGACCAGGTCGCCGAGGCTGATGACGCGCTCGGCGCCACGGCCGCGGGCATCGGCCAGAACCGCGTTCAGCGCCGGCAGATTGGCGTGGACGTCGGACAGGATCGCCAGTTTCACCCCGCCTCCCTCGCGACCGGGACCGGGCCCTCGGCCCGACCGGACGCCCTGCGGCGACGCGGCACGGCAGCGCCCGCAACGACGGCGGGCGGCGGCGCGGTGTCGCCGGCCCCTCGACCCTCCTTCAGCAGCCACGGCCTTCCGGGGCGCTCCCTCGCAGCCCCGGCGGCCCCCTCAGGTCAGATGTGATCGGCGCCAGTCAGTTCGCGTTCGAGCGAGTCGGCCTCGGTGGCGATGGCCACGACCATCTCGCGGGCGAGCTTGGCGGTCAGGCGTTTCGAGGGCACGGCCTCGCGCATGACGACCTTCTCGACGCCGTCGGCGTCCTTTTCGACGTAGAACCTGCCGCAGCGGACGGTGACATTGCGGCGGTTGACGCTCTCGAGGCTGCCCTCCATGAGGGGTCCGCACTCGGTGTAGATGGTGGTCATGGCGCGCCCCGCCGCATCGGTCTCGCCGAAGGTCACCGCCACCTGCTGCTTGCGGCCGCCCTCGACCGGCAGTCGCAGGAAGAGGTAGCCCTCGGGTTCCCAGGTGATCTCGGTGGCGACCTTGCCGAGGGCCTCACGGAAGAGGTGGCAGCCATCCGGCTCGCCGGCGACGCCGACCACGGCGTCGCCATCCGGTTCCTGGTTGCGTCGGCGGTAGGCCTCGACGTCCTTGAGGGCCTCGTCCCACTCGTCGGCGAAGTCGCCGATGGCGAGGCCGGTGATGACCTCGAGGGCCTGCACGGCACTGCCGCGCAGGCCGCTGTGGGTCTTGACCACCTCGAGGAGCGCTGCACTGGCCGGCTCGTAGGCCCAGGCGCGCACCAGGGTGATGGCGGACCAGCGCAGGTTCTCGGGCTGGTTCCGATCCGCGATCAGGGGCAACAGCCGCGCCGCCGCGGCGTCCGGCCCGAGACGCTGGAGTTCCTGGCGGGCCCTGGCGCGGGTGCGGAAGTTGCCCAGTTGCGCGATCCAGTGCGCCACGTCGTCCCGGTCAGGCATCGTTTCGGTCTCCCTTCTGACAGCGGTCGCTGACGGCCGGGCAAGCCGGCCATGATCGGCGTGAGCCGCTGCCTACAGTACTCCGGCAAGGGCCGGTTTGTCCAGCCCTGCGCGTCCCGCGCCTCGCGCGCCGGCGGGCGCGGCCGCCGCCATCGTTAGCGTCGTGCCGGGCGGCCGGTGCGGCCCGGCGGCGGCGTGGTCTGGCCGGGCTCGACCGGACGGACCGGCACGAAGGGCGAGCCGTCGTCGCCCGGGCCGCCTTTGGCACCGCGCGGCCGGATGGTCAGGATGCCCTGGCTGACATCGCGGAACTGGATGACCTGCCCGGGGCCCTCCATGGCGGCGCTGGCGGCGAGACCGGGGGTGAGGAAACCGGTGCTGTCGGCGGGGCGGGCACGGGCCGCGGCCAGGGTGCGCTCCACGGCCAGGTCGGCCGGGAAGGCGTCCAGGCCGCGGCGCTGCAGCTCGCCGGACAGCGCCAGCAGGCTGAGGACCTGCGTGGCCTGGCCGCGCAGGTCGATGCCGATGTCGAGGACGTGGTCGCGGAAGAGACCGAGGTAGTCGGCCGGCGTCGCCAGGTAGAGGACCTCCGCCGGGGTCAGGCGCGACTGCAGTTGGAAGAGCACGTAGGGCCGCACCTCGGCCAGCAGGGCGGCCGCGGCCTCGGAACGGCCGCGGTCGTGCAGGAGGCGCGCCGCCACGGCCAGGAGGCGGCTGCGGTCCGCGGCGGCACAGGCCGACACGTCGCCGGCGACGGCGCCATAGCCGTCGGGGAAGGCGGCGTCACGGCTCTGGTCCAGGAGGGCCGCCAGGGCCAGGCGTTCGGCGCTGGCGACGAGGGCTTCGTCGCGACTGAAGGTGAACAGCCGGTCGAGGCCCTCGAGGAGCCAGGCATCGCGGGGCAGGTCGTCCATCCCAGCCGGCTGGAGGCGGTGTTGCAGGAGGCCCCCGGCGAGGGCCTGCGCATGCCCGAGGAAGGCCTCGCGGGCGGCGCTGCCGTAGAGGGACGCCATCGCCAGCAGGACCGCCCCGGAGGCCTCGCCGCCGAGTTCCGGGCAGAGGTCGAGCGAGGGGAATTCGCGGGCGCTGACCACGGTACCGCCCGGCTGCAGTTGCAGGATGAGGTGCTGGGCCAGGAGCGCCAGGGCCGGGTGGTAGGCCTCGCTGCGCAGGGCTTCGCTGAGTTCGCAGAGGGCCACCACGGCGAGGGCGTTGGTGAGGGTCGAGGTAATCTGTGCCTGGGCGACGACGCCCTGGCTGCCGGGGAGGTCCTGCATCTCGGGCAGGCAGCCGGCGACCGGCGCGCGGCCGTAGCGCCGCACCGCCGAGACGAGGCGTGGCGCGACGCGTTCGGCGGCCTTGAGGTAGCCGGCCTCGCCGGTGGCCTGGTGGAGTCGCACCAGGGCCAGGAGCGCCAGGGCGTAGTCGCGCGGCATGGCGCCCTGCGTCTTGCCCAGCTCCCACTCGGGGAGCGCTGAGGCGAAGAGGCCGTCCGGACCGCACATGCCGAGGAGCCGTTCGCCGACCTCGAGGGCCATCCCGCGCAGCTCGGCGGCAGTCACATTCTCATACAGCCGATGGCCCCGGAACAGCGGCCAGGCCTGCGTGCCGTCATGCCCGAACGACGCGGTCTCGAAGAGGCAGACGCGCTGCCCGCCGGTGAAGCTGGTGATGGCGGTCCAGCGCCCGAGATCCTGGAGGCGCTCCGTGGTGGAGCGGTAACGCCCGACCTCCTGGCCGAGGACGCGCTCGCTGATGGCGTGGACGCGGAGCTGCCCGGACGGGTCGACCATCTCCCAGGCCATGAGCTGCTCGGGCAGGAAGTCGAAGCCGGCGACCGGCCCGAAACTCAGGCCGATCAGACTCGGCAAGGGCAGGCGGCTCTGGCGCGGGCTGAAGTTCGACACCGCCTGGCCGCGCTGCACGATGTCGACCTTGAGCCAGCGCAGGCCCCGCGGCGATGGCGTGCTCTCGAGGGCTTTCCGGCAGGCCTGCTCGAGGGCCGACGCGGCGTCGGGGCCCATGCCGAAGCAGGTCCGCGCGGCGCTGCGCCCGTCGCTCCACGAGAGCGCGATGGCCCGCGGCCGGTCGGCGCCGGGCAGGCCGGCGATGCCGGTGGCCGGGACGCGGCCCTGCCGGAGGCCCTCGTGGAGGGCCTGGCAGAGAGCGACGCCCTCGGCATCGCCGATTGCCAGGGGCTGCGTGATCGACTGCAGCCAGGGCGCCTCGGCGACGGCGGGGGCGGGGTCCTGGCACCACGCCAGGCCGGCCCAGGCCAGGCCGGCCGCCAGAGCGGCCGCCAGAAGACTCGCGTGTGCACGTGACATCATGGTGCGGTCCGTTCTCCACAGATCCCGACAGGCCCGGGCCACCGCGCCGGCGCCACCCGCAAGCCCGCGCCTGCCGCTATACCTTAATTAAGGCGCCCGTGACGGCCGCCAGACTCCGGCCGGCGCGCGCCGCCGGAGGCACCGCCTGATGCCGCGCCGCCGCCGTCTCAGACGCGGAACAGCGCCCCGAGCCGCTTGCCGAGCAGGCATGACGCAGTCAGCAGCGAGGCCCCCAGGAAGACCATGGTCCAGACGCCGAGGGCCGCCGCCAGGGTCTGGCCCTGGCCGAGGAGCATGCTCAGCTCGAAGATCGCCTTGGTGATCGGGAAGTACAGCGAGCGCTGCGCCAGGAGGAGCGAGTCGGAGACCTCGAGCATGGCGAAGCTGAAGGCGAGGATGCCGCCGGCGATGAGGTTGGCGGCGATCAGCGGCACCGTAATCCGGCGGAAGCGCGTCCAGGGCCCGGCGCCGACACTGGCGGCGGCCTCTTCGTAGCTGACGCTGGTCTGCTGCAGGCCGGCCGCGGCGGCGCGGACGACGTAGGGCAGGCGGCGTATGGCGTAGGCCACCACCAGGAGCACGGTCGGATTCTCGACCGGATCGAGCGGCGCGAAGAGCCGTCCGGGCTGCGACATGACCAGGAAGCCGAAGGCCAGGACCAGGCCGGGCACCGCCAGGGGCAGCATGCTGACGCCGTCCAGCAGCCAGGCCAGGCGGCCCTTGCCGCGCACCACCACCACCGCTCAGCACCCCGAAGGCCATCGCCACCAGCACCGCCACACTGGCGTAGCGCACGCTGTTGAGGATGCTCGGAACGGTCAGGTTGTGCCCCAGCGCCGCGTCGAAGTGCTCCAGGGTCGCCCCCGACGGCAGGACGCTGCGGTACCACGACCGGCTCAGCGACAGCCCGATCACGCCCAGATGCGGCAGCACCCCGAAGCCGGCGAAGAGTCCGAAGAACAGGCTCACGGCGAGGGCCCGCATGCCGCCGAGGCGGTGGCAGCGCGCCGCGATGCCGGCCTTGGCCGTCATGGCGTAGGCCTGACGGCCAAAGGCGAGCTTGGCGATGACGTACAGGAGCGCCGCCGCCGTCAGCATGACGATGACCAGGGCGTAGGGCACCGGGTTGTCGCCGATCTCGTTGATGCCGCTGTAGACCTGCACCGCCGTCATGCGCTCGTAGTGGAACATCAGCGGGGTGCCCAGCTCGGTGAACGACCAGATGAAGACGATCGTGCCGCCGGCGAAGACGCCGGGCATGATCAGCGGCAGGGTGATCCGCCAGAAGCGCCGCCAGCCGACACAGCCGCAGTCCGCCGACGCCTCCAGGAGCAGCGGGTCGACATTGGCGAAGGCCGCCGCCGCGTTCAGGTAGAGGATCGGGTAGAGGTGCAGGGCCTCCATCACCACCACGCCCCAGAAGCCCCCGCCGAACCAGTCGACGAAGGCCCCCGGCGCCAGGATGCCGAGATGACGCAGGAGGGCATTCACCGCGCCCTGCGCCCCGAAGATGCTCTGCATGCCCAGCACCCCGACGAAGGGCGGCAGAATCAGCGGCAGGAGCAGCGCCCCGCTGAGCAGGCGCTTGCCCGGGAAGTCGAAGCGGTCTGAAGCCCAGGCCAGCGGCAGCGCGAAGGCCATCGTCACCAGGGTCGTGCCCAGGGCGACGAGGAAGGAGTTGCGCAGGCCCTCGAGGTAGAGCGGATTGCGGAAGACCTCGCCGAGGTAGACCAGGGTGAAACGCCCCTCGGTGTCGGTCAGACCGCCGCGCAGGACCTGCGCGATCGGCAGGAACAGGAAGAGCAGGAAGAAGGCGGCGATGAGGACTGCCGCTGTCGCGTGGAAGAGCCGTCGTGGCATAGCGCTCCAGACTCCCGGGATGGCCTGCGGGCACCGCCGCCGCGGTCATGCGCCCGCGCGGCACGCCGCGCCGCCGCGCCCGACCGCCGCCCCCGACTGACCCGGCGGCGGCAAGCCTGACCCCCCGCTTGGGTTGTCATCACTGCCCGAACGAGTACTGTACCCGTTGACCGGTCGAACGCCAGCACACCGCCGGCCGCAGCGCGGGGCTGATCGACGATCGCGTCAGCGCTCACCTGGCCATCCCGAAGGGGTGCCAGAACCGGACTTTCAGACAGCCCTGGCCGCGGCGCGGCCGCGGCGCACCGGAGGCCGGCCGGCTCGGCCAGCCGAGTCGGGCCGGCCACCGTCGTGACGGTCACGCAACCAAGCTCAGAACGGCACCTGCAATGACCAAAGTCGGCTTACTCAGCGACATCCATGGCAACATCGCCGCCCTGCAGGCCGTCCTCAGCAAGCTGGACGACGAGGCCTGCGACCTGGTGATCTGCCTCGGCGACCTGGTCGGCTACGGCCCCAATCCGACCGAGTGCGTTCAGGCCATACGGGCTCGCGAGATACCGACCGTGCTCGGCAATCACGACCAGTACGTGACGATGCTCCTCAATCCGCGCATGGAGAAGCTCCGCGAGGACATCCGCGTCTCGGTGGAATGGACGCAGAGCCAGTTGCCGATGGACGACCTGAAGTGGCTGGCGCAGTTGCCCATGCGCCTCGACGCCGAGGACTTCAGCATCGTCCACGGCGCCTTCGGGCCGAAGCCGTGGGTCTACTGCGCCAGCGAGAAGGCCCTCGCCCACAACTTCGTCCATCAGGATGTCGCCCTCGGCTTCTGCGGCCACAGCCATGTGCCGATCGTCGCCCTGGACCGCGGCGAGATGCCCCCGGCCCTCGACTACCTGCGTACCATGCCCCTGCCGACGGCGCCGAAGGTGATGGTCAACGTCGGCAGCGTCGGCCAGCCGCGCGACCGCGACCCGCGCGCCAGTTGCGTCGTCTACGAACTGGAGTCGCGCCAGGTGACCCTCTTCCGGGTGCCCTACGACATCGAGGACACCCAGGCCCGCATCCGCGCCGCCGGCCTGCCCGAGGCCTTTGCGACACGCCTGGGCGAAGGCCGCTGAGGAGACCGGCGCCCCGGCGACAGGACACGCGCCGCGGCCGCGAGTGACATGAAGCCGGCCTGGCCCATATCCTACGACTGCCACTGGCGCAGGCACGGCCTCCGCGGGACCTGCCAGCGCCTGCCGCCCGACCTGCGGCTGCGGCGCTTCGAGCTGCGCCTGCCCGGCCTCGGACCGGAGCCCTTCACCCTGGCCTTCTTCTCGGACCTGCACTGGGATGGCCAGCCCGCTGAACGCCTCCGCCGGCTGGTCGAGGCCGTCAACGCCGCGGCGGCGGACCTGGTGCTCTTCGGCGGCGACCTGGCGGCCTACCTGGTCGATGTCCCGTCGGCGCTGGCGCAGCTCGCCGGCCTGCGGGCGCGCCGGGCCTGCCTGGCGGTGCGCGGCAACCGCGAGAGCGCCTGCGCCTGGCTCGGCCCGTCGTTCTGGCGCGAGCGCTATGCCGAGGTCGGCTTCCGCTATCTCCACAACGAGCTCTGGGAGGACCCCGCCGACCCGGCCGCGCCGGTGCTCGTCGGCGTCGACGACCAGCGCC
>JAGVUW010000613.1 GCA_019136035.1 Verrucomicrobiota bacterium
GCACACATGGCGAGCGGTGTGGGGTCCACGGTCGGCACCGTGGACCCACGGGCCGTCGCGCCTCAGCGCACCGTCCAGCGTGCCGTCGCCTGGCGGCCCGAGGCCAGTTCGCGGACGGCGATCGTCCACTCGCCGGGGGCGTCGTTCGGGGCGACGTCGAGGGCGAGCTCCAGGGCACCGCCCGGGGCGGCGTACCAGCCGCAGCCCTCGGCCGACTGGCCCTGAGCATCGCGGATATCGACGCGGAGCGGCACCACGGCATCGACGGCGGCGCCGGTGTCGTCCGTGACGCGGATGGCGACGCGGGCGCGCTCGCCGCGGGCACTCGTCGCCGGGGCGGCGACCGCGACGGCCGCCAGGGGCCGCGCCGTGATCATGTAGAGGCGGCCCTCGCCAGGGCCGAACCGGACCGGCAGGCGCAGAGCCCCATCCTCGGCGCGCGCCGCGACCTCCTGGCCGGCCAGGAGGTCGTAGACCGCACCGGCAGGCCGCCGGACCGTCAGCGTCGCCGTGGTCGGGACGCCCTCTTCCATGACCTTGCGGTACTGCCCGACGTAGGTGCCGTAGGTACGCTGGTCGTTGAAGGCGAAGAGGTAATCGGTGGTGCCGGCGCTGCGCACCCGCACGATGGCCTCGGGGGTATCGGCCTCGGCGTAGGGCACGAAGGCGTCGCCGAGCTCGGCCCGGAGCTCCTTCGCCTTCTCGATCGACTCCTCCTTGCGGTCGCTGCCGACCTGACGGACGAGGATGTCCGGGCTCAGCCGCGGGGTCAGGATGTCATCGCCGACGATAATGCCGCCGGCGGCCTGCCAGGCGGCGATACGGCTGGCGACGCCCTCGGTCAGCACCGGGCAGCCCGGCAGGACCAGGACCGCGTAGCCGTCGAGGCCGTCACGCAGGATCGTCTCGTCGTAGACCACCTCGGGCTGGAGGTGGGCACGGGTCAGGACGCCGTGCATGCGTCCGACCGGGCCGCCCATGCTGCCGTAGGTGGTGCCGCCGTAGTACATCTGCGAGGTGAAGCTCTCGAGCATGGCCACCCGCCCCGGCCGATCCGGGACCTGCAGGAGCATCGGTCCGAAGGGCTTCACGACGCGCTCCATGAGGCCGGCCAGGCGGGGCGCCGTCCCCGGGTGGGTGAAGTCGTAGCCGCCGGCCTTGCCCTTGTCCCAGAGCGAGCCGGCGCCGTGGTACATGATCGCCTTCACCGGCCGCGACAGCTTCTGCCAGAGGGCGATCTCGAGCATATCCGGCGGGATGGTGATGAAACGCGCCTCAGGGAGGCGCTGCTCCCACTCGGCCCACTTCGTACGGTCCTCAGGCAGCGGCCCGGTGGTACCCGAGCGGTACCAGATGATCTGCGTCATCTTGCTCGGCTGCTGGTAGGACGGGCCGCCCTTGGCCATGGCCATCACCTCGTCGGTGGCCAGGCCCATGACGAGCGGGTCGGGGTAGACGTAGGTCCAGTGTCCGACGAGGTCGACCTCGCCGCCGCTGCCCCACTTGCTGGCGCAGCGCACCACCGGGTCCCAGTAGACCCGCAGGGGCCGCCCGGCCGAGTTCAGGCCGCGTCGTGCCTGGGTGAGGAAGCCGGCGTAGCCGTCGCCGCCGCCCCAGATCCAGCGGTAGAAGGTCAGCACCGGGTCGTCGTCGGGGATGACGCGGTCAGCCGGGAAGCCGGCGATGCGGTCGTACTTGACGCCGCCCTTGGCGCCGACGCCGGCGGGGATGTCATAGCCGGCGTAGGCGCGGAAGGCCTCGCGGTCTTCGGGGCGGAACGAGAGCTTGCCGCCGTCGCGGAACTCGGAGTCGGAGATGACCAGGTCGACCGCCGGGTACATGGCGACGTTGTTGGCGATGGTCCGGCCGGTGTCGTAGGCGAACTGCTGCAGTCTCGGCAGGGCCATGTTGACGGTGTCGGTGGAGCGGCCGTCGCGGTCCTGGCCGAAGGTGGCCGGGCGGTCCGCGTCGTAGGCCTTCTGGCTCTCGAAGTAGCCGCCGGGCGACATCTTGCCCATGGCGCGCAGGCCGTCGATGAGGAGCTGGTCGAGCGTCGCGCGCAGGCCGTCGAAGGCCTGGTGGAAGCCGAGGGGCTCGCAGGCCTGCCAGGCCTGGGCGTCGAGCTGGTCCATCCACTGGATGCTGTGGGTGAAGCCGGTGGCCTTCATCTGCTCGGGCGAGGCGCCGCCCCACATGACGACGGGGAGGTACGGCGGCAGGCGGTTGCAGAGGGTGTACTCGAAGACGCCGTTGCCGGCCGCCGGCTGGCCCTCGAGGCGGCCTTCGGCCGTCACCCGCAGGGCGTACGGCCCGGCCTTGCCGAGGCAGGACAGCGGCACGCGCACCTCGCGCGGCTCGTCGCCAAGATCGCCGACGGGGACCGTGCGGACGCCGATGCCGTCGTCGAGGCGCAGGGAGACCCCGGCCAACGTCCGGCCGGCGAGGTTGTTCAAGCGCACCGCCAGCTCCTGGCCTTCCTCAAGTCGCTCGAAGGCGTGGCGCTGGTAGGGATGCGAGACCTCGACCGCGATCCAGTCGACGCCGGCGGGCATGCCGGCGCGGATGCGCACCTGCGCCAGGTAGCCCGGGAGGCCGTTGTGCACGCTGCCGCAGCGCTCGCCGAGGGTCACCGGGCGCTGCCCGGGCGCCGCCGGGCCCTTGCCGGCGTGGATCTGGCGGCTGACCATAGCGCCGTCGAAGAAGAGCATGCCGACGCCGCTGCCGCTGTAGGCGAAGGCGACGTGGTGCCAGGTCTCCGGGGCGATCTCCTGGGGCGGCGCGGCGAAGGTGATGACCTCGGTGCCAAGGCCGACGCCGGCCTGCAGGGCGTAGGTCTTGCCGCGGCCGACCTGGCGCAGGTTGAGGTAGTAGTCCTTGTTCAGGTCCGGGTTCTCGTGGGTGCGCGGGACGTAGGTCTTGTCGATGATGTAGGCGGTGACCCAGGCCGGATTCAGCGGCTCGGCCTTGAGCTTGACCCAGGCCTCGAGGGTGAAGGCGCCGCTCGGGGTCGGCCCCTGCCGCCAGGCCGCGGCGGCGCCGTTGGGCTTGTCCTCGCCCGCCGGGTTGTCAGAGCACTCCAGGACGCCGCCGAAGAGGTCGTCAGGGACGACCCGGGCCCGCCCTGAGAGCTTCAGGTCGGCCAGGCCCTTGCCATCGGACAGCTCGGCGCCGGGCTGGAACTGCCAGATGCCCAGGACGTCGTCGCCGTGGACATCGTCGCCGCTGAGGATACCCGGCCGCGGCGCCTCGGCGGCGGCGGCGATACCGGCGCCGGCCAGCAGGCCGACCAGGGCCAGCGCCGCGCGGCGCAGGCAATGACGTGAGGGGCGAACCATGGCTGCTCCTTGTCGTCTGACGTCATGCCTGCCGGCCCGCCGCGCCGCTCCCGCCGCGCCGAAGGCCCCGCAGGCACGCAACGGGTTACTTCAGGACCTGGAACTCCACCGGCTTGTAGATGCCGCCGGCACCGGCGCTGTTCAGCACGCGCACCACAATCTGGTTGGCCTGGCCCCAGTTGAGGAAGGACCCGACCTCGATGTCGAAGGCGACATTCCAGCCGGCCGTGCC
This sequence comes from Verrucomicrobiota bacterium, assembly GCA_019136035.1. Classification (GTDB taxonomy): domain Bacteria; phylum Verrucomicrobiota; class Lentisphaeria; order Oligosphaerales; family JAFGRS01; genus JAGVUW01. Next base: position 3,568 of record JAGVUW010000613.1, read on the forward strand.
GAGGTCGTGTTCGCCGGCGTACTGGCCATTGACCCAGACCCAGGTCGACTCGTCGACCGCCTCGAAGTGCAGCACCGCCTCGTTGAACTCGCCGGCAGGCTTGGCCGGGGCCGTGAACTCGTAGCGGTACCAGGCCACGCCCTCGAAGTTCCCGACCGCCTCCGGCAGGGCCTCGTGCCACCACTTGCCGATCACGATCGGCTGCCAGGCGGCCGCGTCGACCTTCGGCGCGAACCACTCCTGGACATGGCCGGAACGCCCCGGGTCGGTGCGGAACAGCCAGCCCTCGAGCGGCAGGGCCTGGCGCGCGACGATCTCGATGGCGTGGTCCCAGTTCGGCCGGCGCCGCAGCGGCAGGTAGTCGCGGTGGAAGGTCCAGAAGGCCGCTGAAGCCCGCCGGCGGACCTCGTTGTCAGCGTCCGTCGTGGCCTTCATCAGGGCCGCGGCGACCGCCTCGCTGCGCGGCTGGTAGGCGAGGAGTTCCTCGAGGGCGACCAGGCGCACCAGCGGGCTCTCGTCGCCCAGGGCGGCGGTATAGATCGGCACCGCCTCCGGGCCGAGACGGCCGCGGAGCTGCCGAAGGGCGTTGCGGCGGACGACGACATCCGCGTCCTTGCTCATCTCCAGGATGGCGGCGTTGGCCTCGGGGCCAAGGTCGAAGAGCTTCCGCACGGCCTGGCGGCGCGCCAGGCCGGTGCTCTCGGCGATGGCCTTCTGCAGATCGGCGAGGGTGGCCGGCGCCGCCCATAGCGAGGGGGCCAGTAGCAGAACCAGTGCCGCCAGGACGGCGCGCCCATGACGTGGCGTGTGCAGCTTCATGCTCGGGTGTCTCCAGGCGCGACCCGCGACACGGCCGGCGCGTCGGCGGCGCTCTCCACCGCGGCCGCCGACGGCCTGCCGGACGCCGCCGGCTTCCGCAGAGAGCCCCGCCCGGGGCGCCCCGAAGCCCGGCGCGCTGTCGCGATAGATCGAAGCATAGCCCGCGATGGCCGCCGATGCAACGAAGCGCGGACGCCGGAGCGGGAGGACACCCGAGGCCCGAGGCACGAAGGGGCCGAGCCGACGCCCGGCGCTCCCAGGAAGCCGCCCGAGGCCCGACGCCCGGAAGGGGGCCGAGCCGACGCTCGGCGCTCCCAGGAAGCCGCCCGAGGCACGAGGCACGGCTCCGGAGCCGGCAAGGCCCGTCCGTGTCGGTCCGTGTTCGTCCGTGTCAGTCCGTGTCCCGCGCCGCAGGGCCGCGTCCACGCGGCCCGCGCCCCCGCCCCCCGACGCCCGCCAGGGCCGGCGTTCCCCCGGGCGCTGGCAGCGCCCGGGGGACATGCACAGGGAGGCGCATGCCACCTCCGCACGGGCGCACGCCGCTTCAGCGCGGGATGAGGAAGAGGGCGTCGAGATTGAGCGGCCCGCTGACGCCAATGA
>JAGVUW010000614.1 GCA_019136035.1 Verrucomicrobiota bacterium
CGTCGCGGCGGAGCGCTTCGGCGGGCCGCGGTCAGCCGGCCTGACGCCGCCGGGGTCGGACCACCCCATCGTCGCCGGCGCGGTGTACCTCACCGTGCGCGCCCCGCGCGCCGGCCGCCAGGCGACCCTGCGCCTCCTGCCGGCGCTGCTCGCGGGCATGGCCGACCCGGTGGTCCTCGACGCGGTCCAGCTCTGCCCGGTGCCGTCGCGGCCGACCGCGGCGGGCCTCGAGGTGCCCCTGGTCGACGGCAGCGAGGCGCTGACGATCCTGCGCGTCTCCGACCGCGCCGCGGCGCACCGCTGGTACGCCGAGCGCGCGGCGCGCCACTGCGAGCACGCCGCCATCGTGCGCGGCCGCTCTGAGAATACCGAGCGCCTGCGGTCTCTGGCGACGTCGCTGCGCGGCCTGACGCCGGCGGCCTTCGAGGCGGTCGGGCCGCTGCTGGGCCGCCTCCGTCAGGAGCAGTCTCTGGTCGCGGCCGAGGCCGAGAGTCTCGAGCGGTTGAGTCAACTGACCGAGCTGCGCGACGCCGAACGCACCCTCGCCGAGTGGCGGCTCTTCGCCACCGGCGCCAGCCTGGAACGGCGCGGCCAGGCCGTCGGGCCGGTCTCGGGCGAACTGGCGGTGACCATGGCACTCACGCCCGGGGGCTCGCAGGCGCGCCTCCTCGGGAGCTGGGCCGTGCCCGAACGGACCGTCCTGCGCCTGAGCACGCCGGACCTGCCGGCCACCGGCCTCTCGACCGACGCCCTCCGGCTGCGCCGCGAGCTGCCCGGCTGCACCCAGATCCGCAGCGCCATCGAGGTGCCCATGCCGGGCGCCGACCCGGTGACGGTCATCCGCGTCGAGCATGTGCACTTCACCCCGGTGGTGGCCATGCGCGTCGCCCGCCGTGACGACGCCGCCGCCGCGGCGGTGGTCTACACGGTCACGGTCGAGCGCCTCGACGAGCCCACGCCCCTGGTGGTCAAGGCCGCCGGGCCGCTCCCGGTCGAACCGCCTGAGGTCCGCCTCGGACCCGCCGACACCGCCGCCGAGTTCCGCGTCGCCGCGCCGCCCGGCCGCACCACCGTCGCCGATCTGGAGTTCACCGTCTGGACCGAGCCGGGCCGACGCCTCGACGCCGGCACCGCCGAGTTCCGGCACCTCCCGCCGCCGCCCGAGGGCGACATGGCCCTCGCCGACAAGGGCGCCACCGCCAGCGCCGACAGCAGCTACTCGGGCTACAGCCCCGACGTCACGATCGACGGCGTCTGGGAGACCGGCGCCCTGCACTGGACTAAGCGCGCCTGGGCCTCGCAGGACCACGCCGGCGAGGAGGGACACTGGCTCGAGATACGCTTCCCCGAGGCCCGGACACTCTCGGAGCTCTGGATCTACTGGGCCGTCGACAACCAGCAGGTGTACTCGTCGGTGCAGTATGAGGTCCAGTTCTGGACCGGCACCGCCTGGCAGACCGTCCTGGCGGTGCGTGACAACCCGCGCAGCACCGTCTCGCAGCACACCTGGCCGCCGACCAGCACCGACCGCGTCCGGCTCTGGCAGCCCAAAGGCGGCGGTCCGGCCGTGCGGCCGAATATCTTCTGGATCAGCGAGGTCTGCCTGTTCAATCGCGGGACGCTCAACTGAGGCCGCGCGCCCGGGCCGCGCCCGCCGCGGCCGGGACCGACCGCGAGTGCCACCGCCGCCGTGCCGCGGCGGTGGCGGTAGCATCGGAGGCCGATGACTATGACTGCTCCCCTGCCCGCCCGGGCCGCCCTCATCCTCGGGCTGTGCGCCACGGCCCTCCTGGCCGGCGCCGCCGAGGTGCTCCATCAGGTGCCCATCGATCCGGCCGAGCCGCCCCTCTGGCGTCACAAGGACAACTGCCGCCTGGAGGTGCGCCGCGATGACCAGGGGCCCGTCCTGCACTGGCAGAGCAGCTTCACCGGCTTCGACTTCGGGTGGGCGACCTACTTCGCGCCGGTCCGCCTCGACCTCAGCCGCGCCGGCCGCGTCGTCTGCCGCCTCCGGGGCGACGGCAGCGGCCACCGCCTGCACCTCCAACTTGGCAGGCTCGAGGCCGGCAAGCCCACGGTGTACTACGCCAACCGCGCCGACGCGGTCGGCCTCGACACCACCGACTGGCGCGAGGTGACCTTCCACCTGGCACGCTTCGTCACTCCCGGCGGCCGCGATCCCGCGGCAGACCTGCGCGAGGTCGCCTTCATCCAACTCTTCATCTCCCAGGAGGGCGACAGCACCGACGCTGCCCTGGAGATCGCCGATGTGCGTGTCATCGAGGCCACCGAGGAGGAACTCGCCATGCTGGAGAAACAACGCGCCGCCCTGAGCCTGGACCTGCAGAAGGAGCCCCCGCACGACGGCAGCAACCTGTTGCCCAACCCCGACCTCGAGGTCAATGCCGACGGCGATGCCTGCCCGGATGGCTGGACCCTCAACGGCTCCCGCGAACGCTTCGCCCTCGACAGCGCCGTCGCCCACGGCCCGGGGCAGAGCCTGCGCATCGCCTCCAACAACGACCTCGAGAGGGCCAACATCGCCCTCAGCCGCCGCCTCGGCTCGGGGTCCTGGGTCGTCGAGGCCTGGTACCGTACCGAGGGGCGCCCGGCCGTGCCGCGCCAGGCGGTCAGCATCAGCCTGCGCATGACCGACGAGGCCGGCGTCCAGGTGCACACCCTGACCGCCTGGGGCGAGGCGACCGAGGGCGCCTGGCGGCTCCTCCGGCAGGCCTTCCGGACGCGCCCCGAGGCGACCCGCATCAGCTTGGTCTTCAGCGCCATCGACGGCTCGGGGCAGGTCTGGTGGGACGACCTCGCGCTGCGTTTCGACACCGCGGCGGCAACCGCCGCGGCGGCGGCCGAGCGCCGCGGTGCCGAGCGTGCGGCGGCCGCGGCCGCCGCCATCGACGCCCTGGCCGGGCGCGTCGAGGCCCTCCCCGTCGACACTCCCGCCGCGGCCCTGAAGAAGGCAGCCTTGGACTGGGCCCTCGAGGATGCCCGCGCCGCCATCGCCGCCGGCCTCGGCGATGAGGCCCAGGCCAGCCTCGACGACATCGCCGCACGCCTCGACCAGCCGGCCGGACAGCGCCGGGAGCCGCCCGAGGGCTACCTCCCCGCCGTGGCGGACATCGCCGGCAACCCCTACGCCGCCAGCGTCCTGGAAGCCGCCCGTGGTCACGCCGCCGACCGGCGAACCTACGCCAAGGGCCTCGACGGCCACCGGCAGTTCAAGAGCGGCTGGGAGTTCCGCGCCCTCGGGGACCGCATCGCCGCGGCGACGTGGGCGTTCTGCCAGAAGGATAGCCCCCTCGCCGGCGACCCGGCGCTGTTGCGCTTCATCCTGCGCGGCCTGCAGGCCGAGTTCGAGAACCACCTCGATGGCGACCTCAATCCCTACCGCCAGCTCTCGCACGGCTACCACGACCCGAACATCAACCGCTTCGCCTACTGCCCGACCCTCGAGGCGTGGCTCTGGCTGCGCACGACCTACCCCGACCTGATCCTGCCGAGCAAGGACGCCGCCTGGGCCGCCTCGGCACGGACGGTCCTCGACTTCCAGAGACGCACCTACGGCGATGGCAAGCCGGGCCCGGAGGCCATGCGCTACCCGAATATGGACGTCACCTACATGCTGATGATGGCCCTCGGCGGCGAGATCTTCGACGACGACAGCCTGCGCCAGGAGGCCAGGCGGTTCCTCGTCGGCATCGCCGACTGCGTCTACCCCGACGGCGCCTTTACCTACTGCGACTACCAGAACGAGTGCTTCGTCTACCACCAGATCAACGTCGCCTCCGTGGCCCGCTACGCCCAGCTCACCGGCGAGGCGCTGGCCCGCGAGGTGATCGTCCGCAGCCGGCCGTACTACCCCCTCGTGGTCGAACCCAACGGCATCACCGAGGACTACACGGACTGCTTCTGGAAGCACTACTGGACGCGCCTGGCGGCGCCGGAGGGTCCCGAGATCGTCGCCGGCATGACCGGCTGCCGACTTAACAAACGCATCGCCAACCAGGCCTTCACCCGGAGCCGGCCCAGCGGGCAGTTCGCCGCTTACGCCGCCATGTTCTACCGGGATTTCCCGGATGAGCCCCTGCCCGACCGCTACGTCGTCTACGACCGCAACACCGAGGGACCGCGCGGACGCTACGGGGCCTTCTCCTTCGCCGCTACCGGCCGCGACCTCGGCAGCGGCTACCAGGGCAAGGACACCTTCGTCGGCGGCATGATCGCCGACGACCCCGGCGCTGCCAATCCCCTGAACGCGGCCCTGCAGGTGGTGACGAACGAGGTCCGCGTGGCCCCGGGCGGGCTGCGCTGGAAGAGCTGTCGGTACCTCTCGCAGGACGAGCGCAACAGCAGCACCATCGCCACAGACCTGGCGGCCTTCACGACGCGCTACCGCATTCAGAATGTCGCCTGGGGCGGCCGCTCGACGCTGACCGACTGGGCCGGCAATCAGCAGTGGATCCTCAGCCCGCACCGCCTCGTCGGGCTCCTGGAGATCGAGGCCCTGGCCGACACCGAGGCCTACGCCATCCACGGCCGCGTGCGCTTCGGCTGCGGCCGCGGCCGCGGCGTCGAGCCGAAGGAGATCGAGCGCCGCGATGCGTCCTTCTTTAAGTATGGTATGCTCCTCTGCCGACTGCACGAGCATACCTACGCCGACGTCATCACCGAGCCCTCGGAGACCTTCTACATCGATCCGCCCGAGAGCTTCGCCAGCCGCGAGATCGTCCTGCGCGACAGCGCCGGCGACGCGGCGCCGTCACGGCGGGCCATCCCGCGCGGCCAGCGCCACTACGTCGTGGTCGAGGTCTTCCCGGGGTGGTCCGAGCCGGCCCGCGCCGTGCGCCGCCTGGCCACCGACGAGGGCCTGCGCGGCCTGGCCCTCGAGGCCGCTGAGGGCCGCATGGTCCTCCTGCACAACCCCACCGACGCGCCCCTGGACTGGCAGGTCACGCCGGACTGGGCCGGCC
>JAGVUW010000333.1 GCA_019136035.1 Verrucomicrobiota bacterium
GAGGAGCTTCTTCATGTTGAGGTTGGCGCTGCCCTCGCCCTGCAGCCGCCGCAGGCTCTCGATGCCCGTCTCCATGCCCTGCGCCGCCAGGAGGAACTCGTCGCGGTTGCTCGCCCCCGCCGCGGCGGTGTCGACGCTGAGCAGGCCCTCCTGGCAGCGGCTGAGGAGGCTCCGGGTGAAGGTCATCATGCCGTCGGCCTCGCTGGACTTCATGATCTCCGGGATCTGATCGAGGACGCGCTGGGCGATGGCGCGGCACACCGGCGGCGTGGCCACCAGGATATCGAACACCGGCACCCGGCCGCGGCCGTCGGCCTGCGGGAGCAATCGCTGGCAGACGACGCCGGTCAGGGCCAGGGCGAGGTCCTGCGCGACCTGGTCACGCATCTCGGTCGGGAAGTAGTTCAGGATCCGCTCCAGCGTCTGCACCACGTCGATGGTGTGCATGGTGCTGACCACCAGGTGCCCGGTCATCGCCGCGGAGATGGCCGTCCGGATGGTGGTCAGGTCGCGCATCTCGCCGAGGAAGATGACATCGGGGTTCTGGCGCACGACATGCCGCAGGGCGGCTTCGAAGTCGCGGGTATCGCCGCCGATCTCGCGCTGCGAGACCACGCTGCGCTTGTCGCGGTGGGTGAACTCGATCGGGTCCTCGATGGTGACGATATGGCGGTCGAGGGTGCTGTTAATATGGTTAAGCATCGCCGCCATGGTGGTCGACTTGCCGCTGCCGGTGGCGCCGGTGATGAGCACCAGCCCGCGCGGCCGCTCGGCCAGACTGCGCACCACCGCCGGCAGCCGCAGCTCCTCGAAGCCCAGGTCGCCCGTCGGCACACGCCGTATGGCCATCGCCGGCAGGCCGCGCTGGTAGTAGAGGTTGAGGCGGTAACGACCCGCGTCCGCCAGCGTGACGCCGAGGTCCAGATCGCGGTCGCGCTCATAGCGCTCCCGCGCCCCCGGCGGCAGGGTCTCACTCAGAAACCGCGCGATGTCCTCAGAGGCGACCGCGTCGCCCTCCAGCAGGCGGACAGCGCCCAGGATCCGCGCCGTGACCGGCTTGCCGACGGTGACAAACAGATCCGACGCGCCCAGGCTCTCCATCTCCCGGCATAGCCGTGCGATATCCATGAGACGCCTTCTCCACTGCTCGTCGGATACGTCGCGCCATGACGCGACGTCCTGCCCTGTATCGACTGGCACACCACGCCAGCCCCGCGGTCGCCGGTGGCGCCCGCGGGTCCACGGGCGGCGCCGTGGACCTACTCGGCCCGGCCAGAGGCTCCGGTTGCAGCAACACGTCGTCCCCCCGACCCCTTGGCAACCGCCCCTCGCCTGGTTACACTACCCCATGATGCCGTGGCCGCAACAGCGTGAGCCCGGGGCGCGATGGCGCGAAGCCTGCGACGGGAAGCCGCCTGAGATCGTGAGGACAGGCATGGAACGGGCCGAGAACCCTGCCACCATCGTGGTCGTCGAGGACGAGGCCGACATGGCCCGCCTCCTGCAGTTCAACCTGCAGAGCCTCGGCCACCGCGTCCACCTGGCGCCGACCGCCGCTGACGCCGTCCGGCTCGTCGCCGACGGGGTCCCGGATCTGGTCCTGCTCGACCTGCGCCTGCCGGATGGCTTCGGCATGGACCTCCTGCGCGACTTCCGGGCCGCGCCGCGCACGGCCGCCACGCCGGTCATCGTTGTCAGCGCCCTCGGCGACGAGCCGACTGTGGTGCAGGCCCTGGAGTGCGGCGCCGACGACGTCGTGATCAAGCCCTTCCGCACCCGCGAGCTCCTGGCCCGCGTGGCCACTGCCCTGCGTCGCCACGCCACGCCGCCGGAGGCCGCCGCCGGCGCCGCCACACCGCTCGCGTTCGGCCCCCTGCGGATGGCGCCGGATACCCGCGAGGCCAGCGCCGCCGGGGCGCCGGTCGAGCTGACCCGCACGGAGTTCGACCTCCTGGCTTTCTTTGTTGCCAACCCCGAACGGGTCTTCACCCGCCGGCAGCTCTGCGAGCAGGCCCTCGGCAGCGCCGGCGCCATCCTGGAGCGCACCATCGACGCCCACATCCGCACCCTCCGCCGCAAGCTCGGCCCCGCCGGGCACTGCCTGGTGACGGTCTGGGGCGTCGGCTACCGACTGGTCGACAGCCCATGACAACCAGCGCTCCACCCGCCGGCCGCCGCCGGCCGCTCTGGTACCGCCTCCTGGCTGCCTGCGCCTTGGTCGTGCTCTGCGCCCTGGCCGTGCTGGCGGTGCCGCTGTACCAGGGCCTGCAGCGCGACTACATCACCCGCGCCACGCAGTCCTTCGCGCAGGCCCTCGACCTCGAACGGCTCACCCTGCGCACCGCCGCCGACGCCGACGACCGGGCCGGCCTGGACCTCGCCTGCGAGCGTCTCAATGGGCCCTACCAGGGCCGTGTCTCCATCATCGACCGCCAGGGCCGCCTTCTCGCCGACAGCATGAGCGCACGATGCCTCCAGCGCGCCCGTCCCGAGTGCCAGGAGGCCATCCTCAGCCTGCGCCGGGATGGCGAGGCCGACCGCGTGCCTCTGGAGAACACCGTCACCCTGCGCCTGCCCCTGCAGCTCGGCCGGCGCGGCGATGCCACCATTCGCCTGGCCCTCCCCATCGAGCCGGTGCGCCGTCAGATGGCCCTGGTGAGCCGCCGGCTGGCCCTGGCCACGGTCGGCGCCCTGGCGCTGGTTGGCGTCCTGAGCCTCTGGCTGTCTCGACGCATCGCCCGGCCCCTCGAGGAGATGACCCAGGTCGCCGAACGCATCGCCGCCGGCGACTTCGACTGCCGGACACCCCCGGCCGGCACCGACGAGGTCGGCCGCCTGGCCGGCGCCGTCGGGAGCATGCAGCGCAGCCTGCGCCAGACCCTCGGCGAGTTGCGCGCCGAACGCAACCAGGCCCAGGCCATCGTCGCCGGCATGTCCGACGGCGTCGTGGCCCTGGCCGCGGATGGCACGGTGCTCTACGCCAACCATGCCGCCGCCGCCATGCTCGACCAGCCCGGGCTCCAGCCGGGGGCCGCCTTCGCACCGCCGGCGCCCCTGGCGGCGGCGCTCGCAGAGGCCAACCGCAGCCGCGAGTCGGCCGCCGTCGAGTGGGGCGACGTCGGCCGCGGCGAACGCGTCATCCACGTCAGCATCAGCCCCCTGCCCGACCAGGCCGGCGGCACGGTCCTGGTCCTCTGCGATCGCACCGAGGCCCGCCGCGCCGAGAGCATGGGCCGCGAACTGGCCGCCAATGCCTCGCACGAGCTGCGCACCCCCCTGGCTATCCTGTCGTCGACCCTCGAGACCCTCCTGGCCTGGCCCGAGAACCTGCCCCCCGCCTCGCGTGAGTTCCTCGAGATCGGCGCTCGGCAGGTCGACCGCATGCACCGCCTCGTCAACGAGACCCTCCAGCTCGCCCAGCTCGAGGCGGGCGTGCCCGCCGAGACCCGCACGCCGATCGACCTGGCCGACCTCGCCGGCCAGGTGGTCCACGACCTGCAGCCCCTCGCCGAGTCCCGCCAGGTCGAGCTGCGGCCCCTCCAGAGCGCCGGAGCCGCCCCCGTCCTGGGCCTCGAGCAGCCCCTGCTCTCGGCCCTGACGAACCTGGTCGACAACGCCCTGCGCTACACCCCGTCCGGCGGCCGGGTGACGGTCGCGGTCAGCACCACCGACGGCCTGGCCGTCGTCGCGGTCACCGACACCGGCCCCGGCATCTCGCCCCTGGAGCAATCGCGGCTCTTCGACCGCTTCGTGCGCGGCCGGGCCGCCGCCGACAGCCGCGGCGAGGGCAGCGGCCTCGGCCTGGCCATCGCCCGACGCGTCGCCGAGATCCACGGCGGCGAGATCACCGTCGAGAGCGCCCCCGGACAGGGCAGTACCTTCCGAATCGCCCTGCCCACCACATGACGCGGCCTTTGGGGTCAGTCTTTATATTTGCATTTACCGGCGACCGGCCTGCAGCGCATCCGGGCGCGTCCGACGGGAGGTGACACGGCGCGCTGCCCAAGCCCCGCCGGTTCGGTGTTGAGGTCCTGCTTGGGGCTGGCCTCCAGTCTCTCGAGTCTGGCGACCGGCGCTAAATGCTATTATCAGGACTGACCCCGAGCCCCTTCAGCCCGCGGCGGAGCCGTACTCCCGGATCAGCCGGCCGGACCACTCCAGGAGCAGCCCCGATGCCTCGTCAAAGGCGGCGGCTTCCCCGGCTTCCACGGCCTTCAGACTCTCATGCATGAGCAGCACCCGGCGCTCCTCCGGACCCACCGCCGCCACGAGATCGCGATGACGGCGGATGTGGACGCCGGTGCGATGGCAGTGCAGCGCCTGAATCACAAAGACGGCGCCCTTGTACAGCGACCTCAGGACCGCCAGGTCACGGGCATGGACGCTGTTGTGGACACAGAGGTGGTAGGTGTTGCAGGCACCGACCAGCACGGCCTGCCGGGCATCCTCGGCACGGCTCTCCGGCAAGAGAGCGCTCAGATCGCCCAGCAGCGGCGTGGTGTCGTGACAGAACTGGAAGAGGTCGGCGCGACTCCAGGACGCTAACTCCCGGCGACCCGAGACAAAGCCGCACAGATGGTCGCGATGCGGCAGCCCCGCGACCGCCGCGCGGTAGGTGGCGAGGTCGCGCGGGAACAGCTCGTCAAGGATGAGCACCATGTCGATGTCGCTCGCCGCGCCTGCCTCGCCGCGCCCGTGGCTGCCCTGCAGGCCGACGAACAGCACCCGCGTGCCAAACGCCGACCGCACCGCCTGGAGATAGGCTGCGGTCCACGCCGTTATATCGATTGCCATCGCCATACGGAATCCTCCCGAAGCTCGGGGTCCAAAACCCCACCGTCACACCGGCCGAGCCGCGCCGAACTGACCTGTCTGACCTGTCTGACCTGTCTGACCTGTCTGACCTGTCTGACCTGTCTGACCTGTCTGACCTGTCTGACCTGTCTGACCTGTCTGACCTGTCTGACCTGTCTGACC
>JAGVUW010000262.1 GCA_019136035.1 Verrucomicrobiota bacterium
AAGGTGCGTCAGTACGTCGGTGGGCGGTGCGTCGGTGGGGGACGGACTCCGGGCTCCGCTCTGCCGACCTCCGACCTCCGACCTCGGGTTCAGGAGGGGAAGAACCACGAATCGACACGAATGGACACGAATGGGGGACGGGGAGCGATGGGGTGATGAAGCGGGGCGGCGTCGGAGGGAGGGATCAGTCGGATCGGTCAGACGGGTCAGATAGGTCGGACGGGTCAGACACAGATCAGACGGATCGGCCGAAGGGACCGCCCGACGCCCGACGCCCGAGGCCCGACGCCCACGTGGAAGGGGACTCGGGGCGGAGCTGGCGTGGAGCGGCGGTGAGGTCGCGGTGCGGCGTGTGTTGCCTGTGTTAATGGTATTAAGGAAGGCGGTTCTCCCATGGCATATCGCGGTGTCCTGCTGGCCTGTCTGGGGCTGTTGATGGCGGCGTTGCCGGGTCGCGGTGCGCCGAGTGAGGCCCGTGTCGATCTCCTGGGTATTCTGCGGCCGGATGCGGCCACGGCCGCGGCCGGCGTCGTGACCGCGGAGGCGGGCGTGCTGCGTCTCGATCTCGCCTCGGCCGAGTCCGGCGCGGCGCTGTCGTGGGGGCCGCTGCCGGCGGCGGGTGCGAGCGCCTACGGGCTGGTGGTGCGTCTGCGGACCCTGACTCCGGCCGACAGCGTGCAGCTTCAGCTCCTGGTGCGCGAGCGTTCGGGCGGGCGCATTCTGCAGCCGTACCACAAGAACTCGGTGCGGGTGCGGGCCCTGCCGGCGGAGGTGGGCGAGTCTGAGAAGAGCCTCCTGCTGAGCACCGGCGCGGACACGGACGAACTCAGCGGCCTCTTGAGTTTCACGGGCGGCCCGGCGCGGATTGAGATCATCGGCGTCGAGCTGGTCGACAACGCCCGCGCGGCGGCCGCAGCGGCGGAGGCGGGTCGGGCGCGTCTGCGTGAGCAGCTCGCGCAGCTCCAGGCCGAGGGGGCGGGTCGGGAGCCGGTGCTGCCGAGGCCGCTGGTCTACTCACGGGCGCAGGTCAAGTATGGCCTCGGGAACAACTACACGCGCGGCTGGATCGACCGGCCGCTGTACCTGGACCGCTCCCTGCGTCAGCCGACGCCGCATGTCACCCCGCTGGCGAGTTTCCGTCGCGTCGTCGAGATCGGCCAGCGCTACGACCTCGACGGCTTTGCCTTCTTTCCCGAGACCAAGGGCCGCATGGGCGTCTTCGAGATGATCAGCGAGATCGCGCCGGCGGGCTTCGGGATCATCGTCGAGTTCGTGGGCAGCACCGACCTCGAGGGCAAGTCGGCGGCGCTGACGGCGGCGCTGGCCTGTCCGCAGGCAGCGCGTGTGGGCGACCGTCTGCTGATCACCTCGTATGGCGCCGACGGCCTGACCCCCGAGCAGTGGCGCGAGATCCTGTCGGCGCTGCGTGAGCGCCACGGCGACTGCTTTGCCTTCCTGCCGTCGATCACGGCGCCGGTGGCGCTGCGGCCGGGGTACACCGCAGGCGAGCCGATCGACCCGGTGGAGCTGGAGGCGATCAAGGCGCGCCTGCGGGCCTACCTGGCGGTCTGCGACGGGATCTACTTCAACTACCCGGCGGCCTTCAAGAAGTACGACGACCGCCGGCGTTTTGACGACGGCTTCTACCGCGAGGTCTTCATACCGGTGTTCAAGAGCGTCCTGGCCGAGCCGGCGCATCGCGGGAAGCTCTTCGGCCTGAGCGCCTATGTCTCGCACCACAACGCCGACCTCTCGCTCGGGCTGCAGGAGGACGGCACCAAGACCCTGCGGCAGTCGCTCGAGACGGCCCTGGCGGCGCGGCCGGACGTGGTGATCCTGCCGGAGTGGGACGAGCAGAACGAGAACACGAGCTTCCGGCCGACGGTCTGCAACGGGCTGTCGACGCTGCGGATTGTGCGCTGTCTGATGGCGGGTGTGAAGGGCCGTGCGCTCTCGCCGCTGGCCGGCGACGACACCCGCATCCCGAATCTGGTGGTCAGCTTCCGGAAGGCCCTGGTGCTGGGCGAGGACCTCGAGATCGAGCTGTTGAACATCCCCGACGGCAGCGGCGCCGGGTCGTACCGCGTCGGCGTGACCCTGCGCGACACGGCCGGCGCGGCGGTGCACACCTTCCCGCCGGCGGTGCTCGAGGCCGGCCGCCTGCACGACGTCACCCTGCGTCTGGGCAGCGAGGCCCTGGCCCGGTCGCGCGCGGTCCGTCCCGAGATCACGATCGAGGGCTGGCCGGGCGCCGAGGGCGCGGTCGTTGGCGAGGGCCTGCACCACTGCCTGCTGCGGGTCGGTCAGAACGCCGATGCGAAGTGGGTGAAGATGCCCCTGCGCGATGTCCTGCGGCCGACCACGGCGACGGCGACCCTGGCCGGCGATGGCGAGGGCATCCCCGGCGGGGTGACGGTCCGGGCCGAGGTCGTCGCGGACCGCCCGCTGGCGAGCCTCGAGGTCCTCGAGGACGACGAGGTGGTGTACAGCCTCGACCCGAGCGACGAGTTCCTGCAGTCGGCGCCGGGCCTGCGGCGTTTTCAGATTGAGCATCGCAGCCTGCGCCCGCGCGAGGGCCGCCTGGTGCTGTCGATGGACCGTACGGTGCAGCGCTGGTTCGGGAGTGCCGCGGTGCTTCATCAGCCGGTGGAGGCGGTCGAGGACGACTCGAGGCAGCGCCGCATCGAGGGCACCTTCTCGGCGCATGTGCGCTGGTCGCTGGCGGCGCTGACGGCAGCCGACGCGGCCGAGGCGACGCTGACGATCGACGCCGGGATTGGCGAGGCGACATGCCGGCTGAGCGAGGTCGTCGAGCACGGGCCCTGGGGAGTGACCTTCGACGATGGCCTCACGGTGACGGTCAGCGAGGTGCGCCGGCCGGTGGACCACCCGCCGCTGCTGGGTGAGCCGTCGGCGGCGCTGGAGGCCCGTCTGCGGCCGCAGTCGCCGTCGAGTGTCTTCCATGTGCGCGCCATCGCCATCGACGGCCGCATCTGGCGGAGCGCGCCGCTGGCGGTGCCCCTGCCGGCCGGTGGCCAGGAGGAGGTCCCTCTGCGTGTGTACGCGGCGATGCAGGGTGCCCCGGCGGACATCATGGTGGCGTCGGCGCGGGTGCCGGTGCTGGCCTGGGACATCGCCTCGCCGCAGCATGGCGATGTGCTCTGGTCGCCGGTGTGGCCGCTGTTCAGCGGCAGCCTCGGCGGCCTTCCCGACAGCGTGACGCTGCAGGGCGGCAACACGGGCCACTCGTCCAATGCCTACAGCAGCTCGCTGTCGGCGCGGACGTACCTCCCGGGTCCGGTCACCGCGCCGGCGCCGCGGCGGGCCGTCATCGACGGCCGGGCCTGCCTGGAGTTCCGCGGCCCGGGCGCCTTCGTGGCCCTGCCGCGCGAGACGTTGCCCCGGCATGGCGCCTTCACCCTGGAGTTCGCCCTCTGGCCGGCGGCGGTGGCGACGGGGCCGGCGCGATGCTACGTCTTCGCGCATCGCCTGCAGCGCACGGCGACGCTGAATCTCTTCGTGGCCGACGGGCGGCTGCAGGCCGAGTATGCCATGGAGGGCCACGAGAATGCTCAGATCGACAGCGGCGTGGCCCTGCCGGAACGACAGTGGTCGATGGTGCGCCTGGAGCGCGACTTTGAGACCCTGACCCTCGAGGTCAATGGCGTGCGCGTGGCGGTGCCCTGCACGCGTCCGGGCTTCGATATCGGTCCGATGGCCTTCGGGGGCTTCGGCCCGACGCCGGAGGGGTGGTTCCAGGGCGGCCTGGCGGATGTGCGCGTCGTGCACAACGTGCCGCCGCGGCGGTGAGGCGGGGGAGAACCACGGATGGACACCGATTGACACGGATGCGAAAGAGGGGGGAGACGGCCCACGGAGCACACGGAACACGCGGAGGGAGAGTGAGAAAGGGGAGCTAACCACGAAAGGCACGAAAGGCACGAACGGGGAGGGGAAGGGATAGGGAAGAACCACGAATTCACACGAATGGACACGAATGGGGAGGGGACACTGCCCACGGAGTACACGGAACACGCGGAGGGGACCGGTGAAGCGATGAGGAGACGAGGCGATGAAGCGCGGGGGAGGGAGAGGGAGTTAACCACGAAAGGCACGAAAGGCACGAACGGGGAGGGGAAGGGGGAAGGTGCGTCAGTACGTCAGTGGACCGTGCGTCTGTGGGGGAGAGCGGAGAGCGGGGAGCTCGGAGCGTGGAGGGAGAGAAGAGGTGCGTCCGTACGTCGGTGGAGGGTGCGTCGGTGGGGGCGGACTCCGCGCTCCACGCTCCCGGCTCCCGACTGCGGACTCTGAACTCCGAACTCCGTGTGCGTGAGGCCCGTCCATGTCGGTCCGTGTGCGTCCGTGTCGGTCCGTGTTCCCGAGCGCGGCGGGCCGCGTGGGCGCGGCCCCGGGGGCGGACTGCACCGGCGGCGGGGGCGCCGCCGGTCCTGGGCGCGCCAATCTCCTGATTGGCAGGAGGGGAGCCACTCGGGAGAGTGGCGGTCCCGGGGGGGGAGCCCGCGGCGCCCTGAAGGAGCCGAGCCGACGCTCGGCGGTCCCAGCGGGGGAGGCGGCGGCGGGGCGCCGCCGGGGACGCAGGCGAGACGCCTGTGCCACTCTGGGGCACGGCGACGGTGATAGAACTGTGGAGATAGGCACATGGCACTGCGTTGTTTCGGGATGGCGGCGCTGGTCGTGGCGAGCACGGCCTTCCTGTCGGCCGACGAGGTCCGCGAGGTCCTGTCGGAGGAGCGCATTCAGACGCCTAAGGTCCTGGAGTTCGAGATGGAGGTGCCGACCTTCTCCATCGAGCACCAGGTCCGTCTGTCGCTCGAGGCGCGAATCGACTGGCCGGACCTCTCGGGGAGCAACCCGTGGCTGATTGTCTGGGTCAACGACAACCCGCTGACGGCCGACCATCTCTTGAACAAGCGCAACGAGTTCACGACGGCGCAGGGG
>JAGVUW010000353.1 GCA_019136035.1 Verrucomicrobiota bacterium
CCCCCCGGGGGAGGCGCCATCCGCAGCGCTCGCGCCGCGGGACTCCGGGCCGGCCTCGGCGGCGTGTCGCAGGGCAAGGAGTGCAGTGACGATGTCGACATCCTGTCGTCCCGTGGTGGTGGCCCTGGCGCTGGGGCTGGTGCCGGCGGCGGCTGTGCCGGCGGCCGAGGTCGTCTGCGAGGGCACCTACCGGCATCACCTCCAGGGCGTCGCGGCCGACGCCGCGGGCCAGTTCTACTGGAGCTTCACGACCACCCTGGTGAGGACCGACGCCGCCGGGCGTGTCCTGGCGCGTGTGGAGGTCGCCAGCCACCACGGCGATCTGACCTGCGCCGGCGATCGCGTCCTGGTCGCGGTGAACCTCGGGCGTTTCAACCAGCCGGCCGGCCAGGCCGACTCGTGGATCTATGTCTATGCGGCCGACGACCTGCGACTGCTCTCGCGCCATGCCGTGCCCGAGGTCGTGCATGGCGCCGGCGGCATCGCGCCCAAGGGCGACGGCTTCCTGGTGATCGGCGGCCTGCCGGAGGGCGTCGAGGAGAACTACGCCTACGAAATCGACGCCGAGTACCGCTTCGTCAGGCGCTATACCATCCCCAGCGGCTATACCCAGCTCGGCATCCAGACCGCCTGCCGCATCAAGGGCGGCTGGCTCTTCGGGTGCTACGGCACGAAGCTCCTCGAGGTCGACGACGACCTCAAGCTCGTGGCCATCCACGACGTCGACGGCGCCTACGGCATCGTCGACGCGGCGGGCGGGGCCTTCCTCATGGCCCGGCACATCCCCCCCGAGAAGTGGCGCGCCAAGCTCGTCCCGGTCATCCGCGAGGCCTTCTCAAGGCCTTAGCCCTAAAGGTCTTCAACGCTGTGGGCGTGAAGACCATTAAGGCTATACACGGCAGCGCGACGCTCAGCATCGCGCTGCCGTGTCCGCTTCAGGGGGCACTTGCGGGCGTGGCCGGCGGCGTCAGGGCGGTGCGTTCCGGCATGCGGCGGATGAGCAGTCCGGCGGCCAGGAAGCGCAGGATGGACGAGACCACGAAGGTGACCTGGAAGGCCCCGAAGGTCCATCCGGCCACCTCCATGTGCCAGTCCTTGAGCAGCTCGATGATCCAGCCGCCGAGGATGACGCCGATGCCGCCGGCGATATTGCCGAGGCTGTTGGAGACCGCGCAGTACATGGCGCGGCTCTCAGGCGGCGGGAAGCGCGTGATGAACTTGTTCGAGGCGGTGTTGGCGGCGGTGCTGGAGGTGCCGCCGACGAGGCTGGCGGCGGTCAGCCAGGCCATGGCGGTGGCGGGTGTGGCCAGGACCCAGAAGAGCGGCAGGCTGGCCCAGACCATGTGGCCCCAGTAGAGCATCGTCTTCGGGCCCAGGCGATCGACGAGCTTGCCGCTCCACTGGCCGGTGATGACACTGCCGACCAGGGTGACCGAGGTCACCACCACGGCACCGCCCAGGAAGTTGTTCTTCAACTCCAGGTCCTCGACGAAGAAGATGGTGGCGAGGACGCCGCCGACCGTCATCGAGAAGGTCCAGCAGATGTTGAAGAACAGCCATGGCCTGAAGGCGCGGTCGCGCAGCGGCATGAGCATGGCCTTGATCACGTGGGTGCGCGGCGCCAGCTCCATGGGCGGCTCGGGCAGGGTGCCATGGATGAGCAGGTCGATGAGGCCGATGGCCGTCGCGCCGACGAAGATCCAGGTGACGGCCTGCAGCTTGTAGGCCTCGGGGATGCGGTCCAGGAAGAAGCCCGAGGGTACCACCACCGCCACCACCGCCACCGCCATCCAGGCCGAGCGTCGCCCGAAGAAGGTGCCGTGCTCACTCTCGGGGATGATATCGGCCAGCCAGGAGAGCCAGGGCGGGCTGGACATGGTGCCGAGGAAGTTGGCCAGGCAGACGCTGATGATCAGCACCACCGGCGCCCAGCGGCTGTGGTGCAGGCTCAGGTAGAGTGCCATGAGGATGCCGGCCAGACGCAGCGAGCGCTCGGCCACCGCGAAGGCGAACCATATCATCTTGCGGTTGCCGGTGCGTTCCGTGAGCACCGCCGAGGCGATCTGGGCGGAGATCAGCCACGACGACAGGCCGGCCATCAGGCTCCACTGGAACTCGGTGACGCCGACGGTGGTGCCGAAGTAGACAAAGAACAGCCCCGCGATCAGGGTGGCCCAGACGCTGCCCATGGCACCCGTGTAGATGTGCTTGCGCATGACGCTGGGAAGCTCCCAGGCGTAGACCATGCGGCGGGCAAAGTAGGCCTCGATGAGGTTCGGTGTGGGCGCTGACGGGGGCGCGGTCCCGTTACTGGGAGCTGCACTCATAGTGGGTTCACACTCGGCGGTTGCCTGGGCGCGTGGCGCGGTGGCCGGGGGTACGGCCTGGCGGTGTGGCCGGGCTCGTCGTGCCTGGGCTCAGTCCTCGAAGTAGAGCATGGTGCCGCAGTGCTCGCAGGAGACCAGCATGCCCTTGCGGGCGTTCATGCGGGTCTGGGCGGTGACATTCATGCGGCAGCGTTCGCAGCAGACGCCCTCGCGGATGGGCACCAGGGCACGCTGGTTGGCCTGGTGTCGCCGGGCCGGGCTGGAACGCAGGCGCTCATAGCGCCGCAGGAGGTCGGGCGCGATGCCCTCCAGAGCCGGCTTGCGCTCGGCCTCGAGGGCGTCGATCTGGCTCTGCGCGTTGCTCATGCGCGTCTTCAGGTCGCCCTTGGCCTCTTCGGCGCGGGCCCGGGCGGCCTCGAGGTTGCGGTTGGCGGCGGCAACGCCGCTGCGGGCGGCCTCAAGGCGTTCCATGACGCCGAGCTGCTTATCCTCGAGGTCAGCGATGAGCTTGTCGCACTGCTCGATCTGCATGAGAGCAGCGCGGTACTCCTCGTTGCTCTTGATCATCGCCGACTTCTTCTGGAAATCGGCCTTGCGGGTGCGCAGGCCCTCGGCCTCGAGGTCGATGGCCTTGATGCCCTTCTCGACGTCCTGAAGGGCCGCCTTGGCCTCGGTCACCTTGGCCTCTTCGGCACGCAGTGCCTCGACCACGCGCCGGGCCTCGGCGGGAACCGACTCCACCTGCTCCCGGAGTTGATCCAAGCGCACGTCGATCTCTTGCACCGCCAGAAGCTTCCCCACCCATTCGTGCATGGATCCGGTCCTCGCTTGGCCTCGCCGCCTGGTGGCGCCGACGGGGCGCTCTGGCCATCCGGCGTAGGTTGAGGTACCATAGCGCCTCATGCTCGGAAAACCACCCGGCCCGGCGTCCCGCCGGCGGCATTGACGGCGGCCTGCCGGCGACCTACATTCAACGGCATACCGGCGGCGCTCGCCACTGTGGTGCAGGATGGCGCCCGGCCGCCGACGGAGCGGGGGGCCTTGCCATGGCGAGTCGCGATCCACAGCGCCCGAATCTCCTGTGCATCCTCGCCGACGACCTCGGCAGTTGGGCTCCGGCCTACGCCGGCAATCGCGAGGCGCGCACGCCGCACCTCGACCGCCTGGCGGCCTCCGGGCTGCGCTGCGAGAACCTCTTCTGCGCCTCGCCAGTGTGCTCTCCGGCGCGCGCCTCGCTCCTGACCGGACGACTGCCCAGCCAGCACGGCGTCCACGACTGGCTGCGCGCCGGCAACACCCACGACCGCCGGGAGGAACCGGAGGGCGATGGCCGCGTCATCGAGTACCTCGCCGGGATCCCCGGCTACACCGACCTCCTCGCGGCGGCCGGGTACCACTGCGGCCTCAGCGGCAAGTGGCACCTCGGTGATGCGCACCACCCCCAGAAGGGCTTCAGCTACTGGCGCGTGCACGCCAAGGGCGGCGGGCCCTACTACGGCGCCCCGATGGTCTGTGGCGACGAGGTCGTCAAGACCGAGGGCTACGTGACCGACCTGATCACCGACAATGCCCTGGACTTCCTCGAGACCTGCACCCTGGGCGAGGCGGCGCCGTTCTGTCTCGAGGTCCACTACACCGCGCCGCACTCGCCCTGGGAGCGCCAGCACCACCCGGCGGAGCTCTGGGATAGCTACCACGCCCTCGGCGACTTCGCTTCGACGCCGTCCGACCTGGCGCCGCCGGCCTGGGTCGAGCGGGTGTCCATACCGGTGCGCGACGCGGCGACGCGGCGCATCTACCTCAGCGGCTACTACGCGGCGCTGACCGCGATGGACGCCGGCGTCGGCCGGATCCTCGAGTGGCTCGAGGCCCGCGGTCTGCGCGAGAACACCCTGGTGGTCTTCACCAGCGATAACGGCATGAGCATGGGCCACCACGGGCTCTACGGCAAGGGCAATGCCAGCTTCCCGCTGAACCTCTTCGACACCGCGGTGAAGGTCCCCGGCCTCTTCTCCCAGCCCGGCGTGGTACCGTCCGGCCAGGTCAGCCATGACCTGATCAGCCATCTGGACATCCTGCCGACGCTGGGCGAGTTCCTCGGCTTCGAGACGGCCGGCCTGGGGCGCCTCCCCGGCCGCAGCGTCGCGCCGCTCCTGCGCGGACGCGCCCTCACCGAGCCGGACGCGGCGGTGGTGGTCTTTGATGAATATGGCCCGGCGCGCATGATCCGCACGGTTGACTGGAAGTACGTGCACCGCTATCCTTACGGTCCAAACGAGCTCTACCACCTCCGTGAGGACCCCGAGGAGGCCGCGAATCGTGCCGACCAGCCCGAGACGCGGGAGCGCCAGGCGGCGCTCCTGCATCAGCTCGAGGCGTGGTTCCTGCGCCATGTCGAGCCGGACCGCGACGGCCTGCGCGAAGCAGTCTCCGGCCACGGCCAGCTCGACTGCGTCGGCCAGGCCGCACGACGCTGGCCGCGCTTCGCGTGAAGGCACGCGGAGGTCGGAGGTCGGAGGTCGGAGGTCGGAGGTCGGAGGTCGGAGGTCGGAGGTCGGAGGTCGGCGTCGGGCCTCGGGCCTCGGGCCTCGGGCGTCCTTCGTCGGTAGTCGGTAGTCGGTGGTCGGCCTGCTGGCGGAGGGCAATGAGGTCCTCTGCCTGGACAACTTCTTCACCGGCGACAAGCGCAACATCCGTCACCTGCTGGACAACCCGCGCTTCGAGCTGATCCGCCACGACGTCACGCTGCCGATCTTCCTCGAGGTCGACCGCATCTTCAACCTGGCCTGCCCGGCCTCGCCGGTGCATTACCAGTTCGACCCGGTCCAGACCGTCAAGACCAGCGTCCACGGCGCCATCAACATGCTCGGCCTGGCCCGGCGCACCAAGGCCCGCATCCTGCAGGCGAGCACCTCCGAGGTCTACGGCGACCCGGATGTCCACCCGCAGGTCGAGGGCTACTGGGGCAACGTCAACACCATCGGCCCGCGCGCCTGCTATGACGAGGGCAAGCGCTGCGCCGAGACCCTCTTTATGGACTACCACCGCCAGCACGGCGTCGAGATCAAGATCATCCGCATCTTCAATACCTACGGGCCGCGCATGCACCCCAACGACGGCCGCGTCGTCAGCAACTTCGTCCTGCAGGCCCTGCGCGGTGAGGACATCACCCTCTTCGGCGAGGGCGAGCAGACGCGCTCCTTCTGCTACTGCGACGACCTCCTCGAGGGCATGTGCCGGCTGATGAACTCGCCCGCCGAGATCACCGGGCCGATCAACATCGGCAACCCCGGCGAGTTCACCATCCGCGAACTGGCCGAGATGGTCATCGAGCTGACCGGCGCCAAGTCGAAGCTGGTGCATCGGCCCCTGCCGCAGGACGACCCGCGCCGGCGCCGTCCCGACATCACCCAGGCCCAGAAGCTCCTCGGGTGGCAGCCGGTGACGCCCCTGCGCGAAGGCCTCAAGCGCACCATCGCCTACTTCGAAGGCCTCCTGCGGGAAGGCGTCTGCTAACCTGGATGCAGCGTCTGCTCGAGGAATTCCGCGATTTCACGGCCCTGGAGCGCGGCCTCTCGCCGCGCTCCGTGCGGGCCTATGTCGGCGACCTCGAGGGCTTCGTCGAGGCCCTCCAGCGGCGTGGCGTCACGACCCCGGAGGCGATCTGCCGCGACCACATCCTCGACTACCTCGAGGCCGGCCAGGACGCCGGCCTCGAGCCCGCTACCCTGGCACGACGACTGGTCTCGATCAAGATCTTCTTCCGCTACCTCGTCCAGGAACGCGTCCTCGAGAGCGCCGTCACCGACGTCATGGACGGCCCGCGACTGGCGCGGCTCCTGCCCGACTTCCTCACCACCGCCGAGATCGACGCGGTCCTGAAAGCCTTCCACGGCGACGACCCCCTCGAGGTCCGCAACCGCGCCATCCTCGAGACCTTCTACGCCACCGGCATGAGGGTCAGCGAACTGGCCGCCCTGCGCCTCGACGGCCTGCACCTCGAGGAGGGCTACGCCCGCGTCGTCGGCAAGGGCGATAAGGAACGCGTCATCCCCGTCGGCCTCCCGGCTCAGCGGGCCCTGACGCAGTACCTACAGATCGCCAGGCCGCGGCTGGACCGCTCGGGCCGGGCCCTGGCGGTCTTCCTCTCCCGCCGGGGCACGGCGCTGACCCGTGAGTGGGTTTGGGCCATCGTCCGCGACGCCGGCCGCCGCGCCGGTCTCGCCCGCGAGATCCACCCGCATATGCTCCGGCATTCCTTCGCCAGCCACCTCCTCCAGGGCGGCGCCGACCTGCGCGTCATCCAGGAAATGCTCGGCCACGCCGACATCGGCACCACCCAGATCTACACCCACGTCGACCAGCAGCGACTCCTCGAGGTTCAGGTGAAGAGGATCTTCCGGTTCGCCAGCCTTGGAGTCCCTCGTGGACAGCCCCAGACTACGGCGGTCATCGGGCCGTTCTCCTATCCCAAAGGGATTGCGTCCTCCAGCCCAGGGTTGCGGCCATGCCGCTACCCTGGGTCTTGATCCAATCCCGCCCGTTCAACCCTAATGGGTTGTGTCAGGGCCCCCGTGCCTCAGCTCCGGCGGTCCACCGGCACAACCCTCTTTGGGGTTGGCGCCCGTGGCCATTGCTACCGCGGCGACGGCCCATCAAGCCTTGTGGCCTGCCGCCGGCAGGGCCGATCGAAGATCGCGTCAGCGCCCGCCTGGCTGCCCTGAAGGGGTGTCAGATCGTAGCCGGCGGTCGCGCGAGAGCACGACCCCCGGAACCGCGAATCTACGGACCATGCGCCCTGGAGAGGTGCCGGAACCTGACGCTGAAACAGCCCTGTGCCGCTCGGCGCCGTTTTTCCCTGCGCCTCCGGGAACCCGTCCCGCCACCGACGGTCTACAAACGCAGTTCGTCGATGGTTTTACTGGATAAAACCGAGAGAGTCCCCACAGCAGACGTACGGGAGATACAACAATGATCAAGTTACTGGCAGTGATTCTGGCAGGCGTGGGCCTGGTGTCGCACACCGTGAGTGCGGCGGGCTGCGGCGCGGTAGCGGGCGGCACCTGTGCCTCGACGGCAGCCCCGGCGGCGAAGGTCGCGGCCCCGGCGACGATCAACCCGGCCGGCCTGGCGGCCCTCTTGCAGTCGGGCGCGAAGGTCGTGGTCCTCGACGCGCGGTCGGGTAAGTTCGACGATGGTCGTCGTCTGCCCGGTGCGAAGAGCCTTACCGACCAGGCGACGGCCGAGCAGGCCGCCGCCGTGATCCCGAGCCGTGATACCCTCGTGGTCACCTACTGCGCCAACCCGAAGTGCCAGGCCAGTCCGAAATTGGCCAAGCACCTGCAGGGCCTGGGCTACACCAATGTCGTCGAGCTTCCGGAAGGCATCGACGGCTGGGTCGGCGAGGGCCGTGCCGTCGAAAAGGCCAACTGACCCAACCCCACCGGCTCCGGGCGCCAAGCCCGGGCCGTTACACAGCCCCCGGTGACGAGCGTCGCCGGGGGCTTTCTCGTGGCGCCGGTCCCATCGCGGCCGCAGCCGCGATGGCCCCGCGTGGCCGTTGCTATGCCCCCAGGCCCACAGGCAGTCGCGCCGCCAGGACACGCGGAGCGCCCGGCCTTGGGAACGTGCCTAGGATGACAAGCCGGCACCCCAAGGGGCATACGCGTCAACCTAGTGGCTGCTGTTCTGTCCGGCGCAGTGTCTTGCGTGGTTCCTTACGCTGGAAGACGAAGGTGTTCAGGTCCTCGATGGACCACTCCCAGGCCTCG
>JAGVUW010000276.1 GCA_019136035.1 Verrucomicrobiota bacterium
AGTCCGACGACTCCCGCCTGGCGGAGCACGCGCGGACCGCCGACGGCGTGGGCGGCCATTCCGCGCCGGACGGCGCCGGCCCCGTGAGCGCCGGGCGTCGGCTCGGCTTCCCGCCCGGCACCGGTTGACGGCGCCCGGGGCGGGGGTGCGGTCCACGGCCGATGCCGTGGGCCGGCCTGCCGGCGCCCGGTGCGGGCGCCTCAGCGGATCATGCCGCTCTTGCGGGCGAAGGCGAAGAGGCCGCCGGCGTCGATGACGTCTTTGGCATCGCCGAGGGGCTGCAGCGGGTAGGTCGCTCCCGCCGCCGTGGTCAGGGTGCCGGCCTCGAGGTCGAGGGTGACCTCGTCGCCGGTCTTGAGCAGGTCGCAGAGTCGCTTGGGCGACTCGACCGGGTAGAGCTCGCCGGTGGCCATGCAGTTGCGGAAGAAGATGCGGGCATAGGACTCCGCCACGACGGCCCGCACGCCGGCCGCGCCAAGGCTGACCGGGGCGTGCTCGCGGCTCGAGCCGCAGCCGAAGTTGCGGCCTGCGACGACGATCACGTAGGGCGACTTGGCGGCGCCCTCGGGGACGAGTCGCGGGTAGCCGTCCGGCAGGCCCGAGAGGGCGTAGGTGCCCAGCTTGGCGTACTCTTCCGGTATGGTCGGCACCAGGTTGAGGTACTGGGCCGGGATGATCTGGTCGGTGTCGATATTGTCACCGACCACGAAGACATTGCCGCGGATGCGCTGTGCCATCGTCGTCAGCTCCTTCACATGAACTCGCGCGGGTCGGTGATGCGTCCGGTCAGGGCCGATGCGGCCGTGGTCAGGGGCGAGGCCAGGATGACCGAGGCGGCCTTGCTGCCCATACGGCCGGGGAAGTTGCGGTTGGTGGTGCTGATGACCACCTCGCTGCCATTGGCGCGCCCGAAGGTATCGAGGGGTCCGCCGAGGCAGGCGGCGCAGGACGGCGGGGCGGGCTCGATGCAGCCGGCCTCCTGGAAGATCTGTGCCAGGGTCTTGCCGCCGATGGTCTCACGCTGCAGGTCCGCGGCGACCTCGGTGGTGGCCGGCACCAGGTAAGTGTCGACGCAGACCTTGCGGCCGCGCAGGATGCTCGCCGCCGCGATGAAGTCCTCGGTCTTGCCGCCGGTGCAACTGCCGACGTAGGCGCGGTCGATGCGGACATCGCCGCAGTCCGAAGCCTTGGCCAGGTTATCGGGCGAGTGCGGCAGGGCGACGTAGGGGACGAGCTCCTCGGCGCGATAGCGGCGCTCGCTGAGCACCTCGGCATCGGGGTCGCTGTCGACGCAGGTGAACGGCTTGTCGGTGCGGGCGCGCACGTACTCCAGGGTGGTCTTGTCGGCGGCGATGATGCCGTTCTTGCCGCCCGCCTCGATCGCCATATTGCAGATGGTGATCCGTTCGCTCATGGGCAGGCCGCGGATGGTGCTGCCGCAGAACTCCAGAGCCCGGTAGGTGCCGCCGTCGACGCCGATATCGCCGATGACGCGCAGGATGATGTCCTTGCCCATGACGCCCTTGGGGAGGCCGCCGTCGACCACGAAACGCAGGGTGGCGGGGACCTTCACCAGGAGGCGGCCGGTGCCCATGACGAAGGCCGCGTCGGTGTTGCCGATGCCGGTGGCGAAGGCGCCGAAGGCGCCGTACGTGCAGGTATGCGAGTCCGTTCCGAAGAGGACTTCGCCAGGCCGGCAGTGGCCTTTCTGGGGCAGGGTGACGTGGCAGACGCCGGAGTAGCTCGGGGTGCCGGGGTCGTAGAAGTACGGCAGGGCCTGCTCGGCGGCGAAGGCCCGGCAGATCTCGACATTGCGGTGGCACTTGGCGTCGGCGGTGAAGATGTAGTGATCCGGCGTGAGGATGACACGCTCCGAGTTCCAGACCCGCGCCTTGGCGCCGAATTCCTTCTGGAAGATGCCGATGGTGCCCGGCCCGCAGACGTCGTGCGTCATGAGGATGTCGGCCTGCACCCAGACGTTGTCGCCGGCTCGCACCGACGGCCGCCCGGCGGCTCGCGCCAGGATCTTCTCCGTGATTGTCATGCCCATGGTTTCATATCCCTGCTAGGTGCTCGTGAACGCTCTTTCGCACGGCCCAAGTCGGGTACTCTAGCATTGGAGCGCCGCCGCTTCCACCGCAACGGCGCCATGGCGGCGGCGCCCTGCTCAGCCGGCGACATCCGCGTCGTCGCGGTGGGCCTGGGCGATCTCGGCCGCGATACGGTCGATCTCGGCGAAGGTCTCGGCATTCGGATGGCCCTGCTGGAGCAGGGTGCCGAGGACCTTGACCTTGAGGTTGGGGATCATCCCGGCGACCTGCTCGATGGCCTTGCTGCTCCAGCCGTAGGAGGCCATGACAGCGGCGTACTTGGCTTTGGGCCGCAGGAGGTTGGCGAGCTGGGCCGCGTAGGCGACAGCCGGGTGCGGGCCGAGGTGGACCGTCGGGGTGGCCACCACCAGCGTGGCGGCGTCGACCATGGCCATGGCCAGCTTGCCGATGTCGGTGACGGCCAGGTCGAAGACCTGCACCGCGACGCCGTGGCCGGCCAGGGCGTCGACGAGGTGGCGGACCATCGCCGCGGTGCTGCCGTGCATGCTGATGTAGGGCACCACGACCTCGTTCCTCAGCCTTGGCGAGACCCAGTCGCGGTAGGCCTCGAGGATGAAGGCCGGGTCGTCGTAGGCCGGGCCGTGGCTCGGCGCGACCAGGTCGATATCCAGGGCGCCGATCTTGTCGAGGTGGCGCTGGATGATCGACCGGAACGGCATCATGATCTCGGCGTAGTAGCGCTTGGCGGCCTCGTAGACGCGGCCCTTGTCGGTGCCGAACAGCTCGGTGGTGGCCAGGTGCGAGCCGAGGAAGTCGCAACTGAACAGGCAGCGGTCCTCGGGGACGTAGGTGCACATGGTCTCGGGCCAGTGCACCCAGGGCGTGTGGACGAACTGCAGGGTCTTGCCGCCCAGATCGACACGCTCGCCGTCGGCGACCGTGCGCAGGCGCTCGGGGGGCAGGCCCAGGTGGCTGACCAGGAGGCTCTCGGCCTTGGGGCTGCACAGGAGCGTCGCCTCGGGGTAGCGCGCCAGCAGCTCAGGCAGGACCCCGGAGTGGTCCTGCTCGGCGTGCTGCGAGACGATGATGTCCAGTCGACCCACCTGGCGCAGGCCGTCGAAGAGCTCGCCGGCCAGCTCCGGGTCGGTACTGTCGATCAGCGCGGTGCGTTCCGAGCCGTGCACGAGGTAGGCGTTGTAGCTGGTGCCATCCGGCAGCGGTATGAGCGCGTCGAAGAGCCGGCGTTCCCAGTGCACACTGGCGATGATCTCGATGCCTTTGCGGAGTTCGCGGGCCTGCATGGAGACCTCCTTGGCGTTGATCTGACCCCGGCGGTCAGGGCGGCGCCCATCGCCGACTCCCGGCCGGCGGCGCCGTGCCTTCAGGATTTGCGGGGCGATCCGGACTCTCCTACCGATACGGTGCTATCGTAACTGCCATGAAAGCGTCGCGCAACCCGTTTGGCCTCACACTCGCTCTGGTGGCTGTCATGAGCATGTCGAGCTTCGGCAAGTCCGCCCGAACCTACTACGACCCCGCCTGCATGGAGCGGTTGCGCCGCAATCTGGAGCGTCACGAGTGGGCCCGCGCTCAGCGCGACCGCGCCCTGGCCGAGGCCGAGCGCTGGGCCGGGCGTGACGACGCCTTCCTGCGCGCCATGGTCATACCGCCGACGGTGCCGCGCTGCTACGACATCCACCAGAACGGCTGTCCCGTGCATGGCACCGCCGCCAACCGCAACGGCCTCTATAAGTGGGGCTACAGCCTGGACCGGCCCTTCAAGATCGTCTGCCCGGCCGGCGGCGAGGAGTACCCGTCCAACGACTTCGCGGCCTTCCTGGCCAGCGGTCAGCGCGACCGCAGCCTGCTGACCGGCGACTACCCCGACGACGGCTGGGGCTGGCAGAAGCCGGGCGAGGCGCACGCCACCTGGTTCGTCGCCTACTACGCGCACTGGAGCATGCAGCGCGAGGTGCGCGGCGCCCTGGAGGCCCTCAGCCTGGGGGCGCTGCTCAGCGCCGACCCCGCGCGGGCGCGGGTCTTTGCCCACAAGGCCGCCCTGCTGCTCTGGCAGTTGGCGGTCTACTACCCCGACTACGACTACGCCACGCAGGCGCGCGAGTCGAAGGAGCACAACCCCACCTACACCGGCCGCATCACGAACATGATCTGGGAGGTCGGCTGGGCCGACACCTGCGCGGTGGCCTACGACGCGGTGTGGCCGCATCTGGCCGATGACCTGGACCTGCAGCGCCAGGCCGGCCTCGACGCCGCCGGGCTGGATCAGTACCTGCGCGAACGCCTGCTGATGACGATGGCCCGCGATATCACCAGCGGCAATGGCCGCAACCGCGGCAACTTCGGGGCGCACCAGCGCGCCCTGATACGCCTGGCGCTGGCCCTCGACGAAAGTACCGCGGCGCCGACTTCGGCGGCGATGATCACCTGGGTCCTGGCCAATCCGAAGCCGGTGGTCGACAGCGATATGGGCCTCGTGGATGCCCTCGAGAACCTCGTCTACCGCGACGGCTTCCCGCCCGAGTCACCCGGGTACAACATGATCTGGACGCAGGGCCTTGCCGAGGTCGCCGGTGTGCTCGGCGAGCAGGCCTCGGCGCTGCGGGCTCATCCGCGGCTGCGGCGGATGCTCCTCTGGCCGCATGAGCTGCGCGTGGCGGGCCGATTCCATCCGCCGCTGGGTGACAGCGGCGACATCTTCGCGGGGGTGTCGATGCTGAGTCCGTCGACGCTGATGACGGCGCTGCGCTGGGACCCGGATCCGCGTCTGGCGGCGGATCTCCGGGGCCGCGCCGGCGCGGGTTCGGGCGACCTCTTCGGCGAGTCGGCCGACGAGGTCCTGGCGCGGCCCTGCACTTCGGCTCGTGGACGCACCACAGCCACCGGGATCAGCTCAACCTGCTCCTGTTCGCCCACGACAATGCCCTGCTCAGCGATGTCGGCTATCCGGAGCAGACCGACGCCTTCAACCACCGGCGCTACGGGATATGGTCCAACACCGTGGCGCACAACACGGTCGTCGTCGATGCTCAGGGCCAGGGCCGCGGTCGTGGCGTCCTGCACGCCTTCGAGCCCAATGGCTTTGCCCAGGTCGCCGATGCGTCCTGCCAGTCCTACCCGCAGGTCAGCCTCTACCGCCGGGCCGTGATGATGGTCGATACCGGCCCGGACCAGCGCTTCGTCTTCGATGTCTTCCACGTCCGCGGCGGCCGCCAGCACGACTGGGCCCTGGTCGGGCCGCAGGGGGCTTTCACCAGCGAGCCGCCCCTGGGGCCGGTGCAGGAGGAGGGCACCCTGGCCGGAACGGCGGTGCCCTACGAGCAGTTCTATGACGACCCGGACCTCAAGGACAAGCCCCTCGGCATGGTGCCCTGCACCGGCTACCGGGGCAGCGGCTTCCAGTTCTTTGTGAAGGTGCGCCGCGCGCCGCTGGCAGGCCAGGCCGTGGCCGAGTGGCGGCTGACCGAGCCCCGCCCCGGCCAGCCGAAACGGCCTTGGGAAGGCATCGGCCTGCGGACGCACCTGGTCGGCACCGACGAGGAGGTCCTCGCGGCCGACTGCCAGCCGCAGCGCTACGACCGCATGCCGCCATGGCTGACGCACCTCTTCCGGCGCCGCTGCGGCGAGGACCTCCGCAGTGCCTTCGTGGCGGTGCACGAGCCCTACGCCGGCGCGCAGCCATGGATCGAGAGCGTGCGGGCCCTGGCGGTGACGCCGGCCGACGGCGAGGCGGTGGCGGTCGAGGTGCGTCTGCGCCGCGGTGGCCGCGTCGTGTGTTTCCACTCGCTGCAGCCCGGGCGCCTCTACGAGGTCGAGGGCGGCATCCGTGTCGATGGCCAGGCGGCCTGCGTCGAGTTCGATGCCGCCGGGGCGCCGGAGCGGGCCATGCTGCTCAACGGCCGCAGCCTCGCCGGTGCCGGCCTGCAACTCGCCGGCCAGGGGGCCCGGCAGAGCCCGATCCGCCGGGTCGACTACGAACGCGGCATCGTCGAGCTGAACGAACCGATCCTGGGCGGGGACCTGCGCCCGGGACAGGTCGTCATCCTGCGCGGACCGGCCCACTGCGAAGCGATCACCCTGCGGGAGGTCCTCGACCCGACGCGGTTCTCGATCGGCGATGAGAACCTCGTCGTCGGCGGCGGCACCGTCAACCGTGTCGTTCCCGAGGCCGCCCGGCTGGTCACCAGTGCGGTCCTGCGTCACGCCGAGCCCGGCATGGCGGTGCTGAACGCGCGCGGCGAGTTCCAGGGCCGCCTCGCTGCCGGCGAGGCGGTGACGCTCGACCGCGATGGGCTGCCGCCCTTGGCGACGGCGTCCTTCCCTGACGCCGCGTCAGGCCTGGGACCGCGCTTCGCTGTCGTCATTGCGGCGCCCGGCGATACGGTGACGCTGCCGAGCCTGGCGCTCTGGCCCGAAACCCCGGGTCGGCCGTGAGGGGAGCGGGGAGTCCTGTCCCTAAAGGCGTGGATCTCCCGGGGAGGCAGTCTCCGTCGATGGCCTTAACCGTTCTCGATACCACCATGCTCCACGCCAGGAAGCACGCATCTGCCGGATGAGCCCGTTTCCTCAACATTGCCGAAGCGTCCCTGCGCGAGACGGAGTCCCTCCTGCTTCTGGCTCACGACTTGGGCACCATCTCCGAGGACCAGCACCGGGACGTGAAGCGAGACGTTGACGCGGTCTTCGCGCCGCTGCACGGCCTTGAGAAAGCCGTTGCCAAGGAGGCGGACGCACCGGCAGATCTCATCGCCCTGCTCGCATCGACGCTGGCCATCTCGCTGCGCACGTGCCTGACGTCTCCGGCCTGAAAAGGTCCCCACTCCCCCGGTCCCTCGTCCCCCGGCGGCGCGCATCGCCGCCCAAAGGAAGGGCCGGCGCCACGGCATGGTGCCGCGGCGCCGGCCCGGTCAGGTCAGCATCGGCCTCGGAAGGCGGCTCAGGCCTCGTCGGGCAGGCGCGAGAGCGGGTTCTGGCGGTGGCATTCCTCGATCACCGCGATCTGCTGGCGGACCTGCTCGGGCGGGATCACCAGGGGCGCGCCGGCGGTGATCGCCTCGTAGAGGTTCGCGTAGAACTTCCCGGACATGCTGTTGAAGAGGTCCTTGTCAGCCTCGGGGACCGTCCACTCCTGCTCGTGCCACTTCAGGCCGGGGTCACTGCAGTACGACGGCCCGGGGAGGGGCGCCCGCTGCAGGGGCAACGCCGGCACTTCGGACGGGATGAAGTACTTCCAGTTCATCTTGGTGGTGGTGCCGCGCAGGCCGCCGTACTGGCCGTAGATGTCGTAGGTCGAGCTCGGGTAGGGCGTGTTCGAGCAGATCTCCAGGTCGATCGTCGGCCGGCCGGGGTAGGACAGGATGATCTTGCAGAAGTCCTCGGCGTCGCCGGAGGTGTTGACGCGGTCCATCTGGCACCAGACGCGCGGCATGA
>JAGVUW010000122.1 GCA_019136035.1 Verrucomicrobiota bacterium
GGGTATGTGCGCCGGCGGCGTCACCACCGTCCGGCTGTACCAGGCCACGGCGCGGTTGCCGGTCATGGCCGCCAGCAGACCGGCGATGGCGCCGTCGCGGGCGTTGCCGCGCATTGGCTCGAGGAGCGGATAGACGTCGCCCCAGTGGTTCCACCAGGTGTTCAGCGCCATGCAGTACAGCCAGAACTCGCCGGCGTTGTTGAGGCGCGGCTTGCGGAACACGTCGATGCCGGTGGCCGTGCGCAGGGCCGCCAGGGCCTCCAGGATCATGCCGAACTTGTGGCCGTAGGTCTGGCCCTCGGTGTAGCCGCCGTCATCGCCGCCCCAGGCCAGGCGGTTGACGTACTGGCGAATGAGCCAGTCGGCCCAGACGTCGGCCTCGTCGAGGTCGCCCATGACGGCCATGGTCGTGGTCACCAGGGCGTGCATGCACTGCTGGCCATGCGAGTTCTCGTAGCGCACGTCGAGCTTGAGGGCATCGCGGCACCAGCGGTAGGCGTTGTCGCCGTGGTAACGCACATGCTCGAGCACCGCGGCGCGCTCGGCCGGGCTCAGGAAATCGATGATGCGGTCGTAGGTCAGAGCGACGTTCTTCAGACCGTACTCGTAGTTGTACACGACCGTGTCATGCGCAGCGCGGTCGGCGCGCTCGAGGTGGTAGTCCATGCGGAAGGGCAGCAGCCACACCAGCCAGGTCCGCGCCGCCTCGGCATAGCGCGGTTCGCCGCTGATCAGGTAGGCCCACGAGAGGAGGTTGGCGCGGTCGCCGGCCGTATTCAGCTCGGACGGCCCGATGCCGGCCGGGACCTGCGGCTGGCCGTCGCTGAGGTAGAAGACCTGCTTGCGGGCCTTGCCGGGGTCCGCCGGGAAGGGCTTCAGAGTGACCGTCCGCGGGGTCTGGGCGAGGGCCTGCTCGGCGCTGTCGCGGATCTCGTCCCAGGCCTCGGCCGCCGGGCCCAGGCGGCGGGCGCGGAAGGCCTCCAGGGTCGCCGGCGTCACAAAGACGCGCGGATGCGCCGGGAGGCTCTCGAGAATGGCGCGGGTCGGCGGCACCGGCAGCGCCACGGCAGCGCTCTCGATGACGAAATGCCGCGACGGCCCGGGGTCGGAGACGGCGCCATCAGCGCGCACGACGCGGTAACGCCAGTACCAGATGCCCGCCGCCAGCGTCTCGCTGTGGTTGTAGAAGGGCAGGTCGATGCCCTCGACCCGCACGACCTCGCCGGCGAAGCCCGGGTCGCGGGACATCTCGAGGGTGTAGCTGGCCGCTGTCTCGTCGACACGCCAGATCATCGGCGGCGGGTTGACCGGGACCACGGCGCCCTCGCCCGGCGTCAGCGGCGGGTGCCCCGCCGGGGGTTCGGAGAGGTCCACCGGAAAGGCCATGAGGCTGCCGGCCATCAGGCTCAGGGTCAGGGCGGCACAGCGTTGCAGCATGGTCGTCAGACGTCCTGTGTCAGGGGTGGTGGCAGAGCCCGGCGGCGAAGGCGGGCAGGGATGGATCCCGCGCCCCCAGCACCAGGATGGCCCGCGCCGCGGCGGCGCCGGCCTCGTCGAGGAGGGCCGCGGCGTCGTCGCGACGCTCCAGGGCGCTGACCGGCAGGCCGGCCGCGGCGTACTCGGCTGCGACCGCGGCGGCCGTCGGCGTGAATGACGACGAGCCGCCGGCGTAGTACACCGGCAGGAAGACCCAGCGGTCACCGGGGCGGAGGGCCTCGCGGAGGGTCTCGGCGAGGGCTTCGCGCATGAAGCCCAGCGGGCCGTACCCATGCGGCTGGAAGAAGGCCGTCACGGGCGACCCGGCCGCCTCGCGGGCCGTGTCCAGCGCCGCCGCGATCTTCTGGACGTTGTGGGCGTAGTCGTGGTAGACCGGCCGGCCGTGGCGCTGGCCAACGTACTCGAAGCGCTGGCGGATGCCGCGGAAGGCGCCCAGGGCGGCGCTCATGGCCGCCGGCGCCGCCTCGACCCCGGCGGCCGCGAGGGCCGCCAGCACCGCCGCCGCGTTCGTCGCCGAGTGGCGGCCGTACTGCGTGCTGACGACGCGTCCGGCCCCCGGCAGGACGAAGGCCGCGCCGCGCGGGCCGGGCTCGTACTCGCTGGGCGCGACCACCGTCACCGCCGCGGCCGACCCGGCCTCCGGCGACGGCGCGAAGAGCCGCCGCTGCGACGGGCCATGGCCCGACAGCTCCGCCGCGAGGTCGGCCGGCAGCACGCAGGCCTCGCGGCAGTGGTCCAGGAAACGCCCGAACACGGCCAGGAGCTCCTCGCGGCCGTAGTGGTCGGTGCCGATGTTCAGCAGCACGCCGACGTGGGGGGTGAACTCGACCAGGCTGCGGTCGCTCTCGTCGACCTCGACCACCTGGAACTCGGGATCGGCATCGGCGGCGTAGTTCCCTGGCCGCCGCGCCGACTCGGCGTCGAGCATGTAGCCGCCGTCGACGACCATGACGCGCCGGCCCAGAGCCCGCAACGCCGCGGCGATCCAGCCGGTGACCGAGGTCTTGCCGGCGGAGCCCGCCACCGCAATCTGACAGCCGCCACCGGCATTCAGAAGCGCCGCCAGCGCCCGCGCCCGCGGACATACCGGCACGCCCGGCGCGGCCTCGAGGTCGGGATTGCCCGCCTCTACCGCCGCTGAGGTCACCAGGACATCCGGGCGCTCCTGCCGCGGGCCGCTGCCGTCCTGCGGGTAGACCGCAATGCCCAGCCCGCGGAGCTGCGCCACGAGCTCGGACCGCCCCGGGCCGTCGAGGAGCCGGTCGCTGCCCGCCACCCCGTAGCCGCGGTCCTGCAGGGCCTGCGCCAGACCGCTCATGCCGATGCCGCCCAGGCCTACCAGGAAGACCCGGGCAGGAGGCGGCGGCAGACGGCCAGAGGCGGCAGCGGCGACAGCGACAGTCACAGGGGCGGTCTTCCTTTGCGGCAGCGGGGGTCTACGGATAGACCTCGGACCACGACGGCAGCGAGTGGTCGCCGCCGCGGGTGATCGGTATCAGGCGGCCGTGCCAGGTGTCCACCATGTACAGCTCGCGGCCCTTCTGCAGGCGCCGGGCGCAGACGACGTGACGGCCGTCGGGCGCCCAGGCGGGCGACTCCCAGTTGCCGGCGGCGTTGGTCACCACCTTGCGGGCCCGGGAGCCGTCCTTCATATCGACCACGGCAATGGCGTACTGGCCGCCAAGGCGGGTCGAGAAACAGATGCTGTTCGAGACCGGCGACCAGTCGGGCGAGACGGCCTCCTCGGACTCCCGCAGAAGCCGCGTCGCGCTGCCGCCCTGGGCACTGATCAGGTGGAGCTGCGGCCGGCCGCCGCGGTCAGAAACGAAGCAGAGCTGATCGCCGCGCGGCGACCAGCAGGGCGAGGACTCGGCCGAGAGGTCGCTGGTGAGCTGACGCGCCACCTGGCCCGTCTGCGCCGAGACCACAAAGAGGTCGACGCGGCGGTCCTTGCTCAGGGTCATCGCGGCCCACTGGCCGTCGGGGCTGAAGTCGGCACCGGCATTCAGGCCGGGGAAGCGGCAGAGGCGTTTCTGGCGGGAGCTGGCCACGTCGACGAGTACCACCGAGGTGGCGTTGTTCTGGTACAGGGTGTAGACCAGTTGGCGATTTCCCGGGCCCCACGACGGCTCGGTGCTGATGCTGCCGTTGTGCGTCAGCCGGCGCGAGTCGGAGCCGTCAAATCGGCAGGTGTAGACTTCCTTGAGGTTGCCGCTGCCGGCTACCGCGAAGGCCAGGCGGCTGTTGCACAGGCCGGGCACGCCGAAGGCCTTGCGCAGGAGCTCGTCGACGGCCCGGAAGACCATCTCGTCCGTCCCGCCGGTACCGGCGGCGGCACGCAAGCCGAAGGTGGCGCGCTGACGCGTCACGACCTGCAGCTCGAGGCTCTCGGGAGCCCCCGCGACGTGCCGCGCCGCCACCGTGAAGTCGGGGTCGCGACCGCTGCTCTGCACCGTGAACCAGTCGCAGCGGTTCAGGGCATCCACGAGCTTCTTGCGTACCGCGTCGCTGCCCTCGAAACTCGTGAGAACAAGAGTCGGGTTGGCCTCGCCGAGCCGCTTGACGACATCGACCTGCGCCTGCAGGGCAAGGCTGCCCGTCAGGAGGGCCGCGATCAGCAACACCGAGAACCGGAACGTGCGTGCGTGGGCTGTCATGCTCATCCTCAGGAAATTGCGGCCGTTCGCCACCGCCAGGCTCGCCCGACGCCAACCGGGCCGCCGGGCCTCACAGCCAGGTAAACGTCCCACTATAGCCCGCCATTGGCACCGGCACCGCCCCGCCCGACGCCATTATTCGCGGGCCGCGCGGACGCGGCCCGCGGGCTCGGGACAGGGACCGACACGGACTCGCACCGACCGGCACGGACGGGCCTCGCCGGCTCCGGCGTCGGGCGTCGGGCCGACGAGTAGGTCCACGGCGCCGCCCGTGGACCCCGCGGGCGCCGCCCGCCCCGCCCCGGCGCCGCACGATTTCCCGCGCCGGCAATCTTGACACGCGTGTCACACTCGCCTACGGTATGACCCGGTGCTGCTGAAGAGGCCCGCCCGAGGCACGCGCTGCGACGGGCCGCCTCGCGGCGTTTGACGCCGCTGCCCCCTCGGGGTGTGCTGCCCACACAACCCCTGTCTCCGTTCTCCTCCCCACTTCCCCGGAGACAGGGGTTCTTTTTCCTCTCCCCCGCGCCACCGGCGTCGCCGTGCTATGGTCTTCCAGGAGCGCCGTGGTGTAGGGACGGATGTTCTCCGGCAGCCAGCGAGGTCAGCTTATGTCCATCCGAGTCGGCATCTGTGGCGCGGCGCGGTGGCGTCCTGATGGACGTCCCGGACTTCGGCGGGCCGCCAGAATCGTGAACGGCATCGCGCGGCCGGCGAGTAAGGCCCCGCCGTGACGCCGGCTGGCGGCG
>JAGVUW010000528.1 GCA_019136035.1 Verrucomicrobiota bacterium
CACCTTCGAGACCGTCCAGCTCGCCGGGCTCTCCGACGAGGCCTTCGCCTCGGACTACCAGGTCCTCGCCCCCGAGTACGGCCGCAAGAACCCGGTGCTGATCGGCATGTGCCGTCAGTCGGCGGTGGACGAGCGCAACGCCGCCTTCGCCGAGGCCGGACTGCGGGTGCGCGACATCGCCATGGACGGCCTTGCCGCCGCCAACGCCCTGTTCTTCCTGCACCCCGAGGCGCAGGCCGAGAAGGCCCCGCAGGTCATCCTCGACATCGGCGCCGAGACCTCGTCGATGCTCGTCCTCGCCAGCGGCCAGGTCCTCTTCGTCGGCGCCCTGCTCTTCGGCGCCGAGCGTTTTGCCAAGGCGGCAGCGCAGGCCGAGCTCGACGGCCTGAACGGCGCGGCTCTGACCCTCGACGGTCCGGCCGAGTCGCCGCTCCAGGCGGTCTACCGGCAGCTCGAGAGCGAGATCCGCAACGGCCTCGAGCACTGGCGTGCCGGCGAGAAGGCCGACATCGCCGGGACGGCGCTGGCGCGGCTGTGGCTCTGCGGCGGCGGCGCCGGCATGGCCGGCCTGAGTGCGCGGCTGAGCCAGGGCCAGGGCTGCCCGGCGGCGGTGTTCGGTCCGGCCGGCGAGGATGGCCAGCCCGACCCGCGTCTGGCCATTGCCCTGGGGCTGGCCCTGCAGGGCCTCGGCCAGGCGGCCCTGCCGATCAGCCTCTGCCCCGCGGCCATGCGCTGGAGCCGCCTGCGCCGCGAGCGCTTCGGTTACCTCCTGGCGGCCTCGGCGATCTTCCTCGGCCTGGCGGTGTTCTTCATGATCCGGCACTCGCACAACCTCGACCGCCGCAGCCGCGACCTCGGTGAGCAGGTCGCCAACCTGCGCAAATGCCGCGACCTCATCCCCAAACTCGAAGAGAACTACCAGCTCATCCAGCATCACGAGAAGATGCTCCTGCCGATCGTCGAGAAGGCGAATCGCGGCGGGCGCTTCCTGAAGACCATCCAGGCCCTGGAGCAGGCCCGCGGCGAGGGCGACTGGTTCATCTACCTCGCCGATGAGTTCAGCTTCGAAGAGGGCAAGCCCAAGGACGAGAAGGCCGCCGAGGCCGCCGCCGCGACGCCGCGGCCGACACCACAGGAGCTGCTCTTCCCCGGCACCATCGCCTCGCTCGACAGCAGCGAGGGCATGGTCCCGGCCAGCACCGCCACGGTAGTGACCAGCATGTCGCAGATGAAGAGCATGGTGATGGCCGGCCACTCGCCGAAGACCGGCGGCGACTTCCTCGGCTCGGTGAAGGCGATCCGCGACAAGCTCAACGCCAATCCGCTGTTCAAGGGCGCCGACATCCTCCCCAAGCCCGAGCGCGTCGGCCGCGAGGAGGAGATCTTCCAGCCCTGGATCACCTACCTCCGCGCCCTGGCCGAACGCCGCATCACCGGGCCCTACGTCAGCTACATGTTCCGCCTGCCCTTTGCAGCCCTCGATGTGAACAAGGCCCCGCCGCCGCCACCGCCGGCGCCCAAGTCGTCGCGCCCATCGCGCTCCGCGCCAGCGCCGTCGGCAGAGAGGTTGGATGACCTATGAGACCCTGGCCCCAGGCCCATAAGAACCTCGGCGCGGTCATGCTCCTGGTGCTGACCGGGCTGTTCTTCTGGTACCTCCTCGTGATCCGCCCGAAGGCCCAGGCCGTCGCCGACCTCGAGGGCCAGATCGACGACCTCCAGGACAAGCTCGAGGACAGCGGCTGGACCCTCAATGCCGAGAACCTCGAGATCGTCCTCGCCGAGAATACCCGCAAACTCAAGGGCACCCGCCGCGGCGATAAGGGCTACGACGGCCTCGAGGTCCGCGCCGGCCAGATCGTCGACCAGGCGACACGTACCTTCCAGAAACGCATCGAAGAGACCTACGGCAACACCGCCACCTTCATCGACCAGTCCGGCTGGCTCGACTACCAGAGCGACTTCACCGAGCTGGAGACCTGGCTGCGCGGCGTCGACGTGCTCATCAGCGAGAAGACCTTCGGCATCAGCCAGGACACCGCCAACGCCGAGATCTACCAGCTCCTCCTGCACATCTGGACCGTCCGCGAGGTGGTCGAGCTGGTGATCAAGCACGACCTGGTCTTCGCAAAGGACCCGAGCAACGCCGTGCCGACGCCTGAAGGCCGCGCCGCCCTGCCCTCGCGGCTGCGGGTGCTGCCGGCCATCTCCTACACCATCAACGCCGACGACAAGGCCGCCTACCTCCTCGAGTTCCCGGTACGGCTGACCGTCCGCGGCACTCTCCCCGACTTCCTGGCCTTCCTCGCGGATCTGCAGAATGAGTCGTCGTTCCTGCCGGTGAGCCGCATCGAGCTCTCGACCGAGCACCCGCGCATCCGGGGCGAGCGGCCCAATAGCGAGGGCGTCGTACGCGTTCAGAACATCGAGGCGACGGTCGTCTGTTCGTCATTCTTCCGGCCGGGCTCGGGAGCACCGGCGCTGCGCATCAAAACCCAGCAGGCCGCGCCGCGTGGGGCCTGAGCCCAGGCGTAGGGACAGGACAGCGTGAAGACACTCTTCAGAAAACTGGCGGCGGAGTGGGAGAAGACGCTCCTGTGGTCAGGGCTGCTCCTGATGACCGTGGTCGTAGTCCTCGGCCTGGCCGGCCTCCTGCGCGATGACGAGGGCACGCCGGTGCGCTCGGTGCCGGCACCGGCCCGGCATATCTACCTCAACGAGGCCACCGCCTTCGCCTTCCTGGAACCCGCCCCGCTCCCCGCAGAGGGCTTCGGCAATCCCTTCGCCTTCAGCACCAAGTTCCCGGCCAAGACCGCCGAAGCCGCCGAGAATCGCCCCTGGCGCAAGCCCCCGCCCAAGGCCGACCCGCCCAAAGTCGACACGCCCGCCACGGCGGCCACGGCCGACCCGCCGAAGGCGGCCCCCGCCGCGCCCAAGCGCGCCGTCGTGGTGCGCTACCGCGGCCTCTACAGCAGCGGCGATGTGAGTGACACCCGCCAACTCGCCTTCGTCAGCACCAAAGAGACGCCCGGGAATGCCTCCGGCATGCAGGTCGTCGGCGAGGGCCAGACGGTCGCCGGCATCACCGTCAGGCGCTTCTCCGCCGACAGCCTGGTCGTCGAGGGCCCCCTCGGCGGTGAGGTGACCATCGCGATTGGCAACCAGAAGAAGATCCCTCTCGAATGAGTGCCGACGACAGACAGGCCCCGGGTTCCGATAACCTCGACACCTCCGACCTCCTCGCAGTCCTCGTCGCCGAGGAAGCCCTGACCGACGAGCAGGCCGAGCAGGTGCGCCGGCGTATGCGCCGGGCGCAGACCAGCGCGCACCAGGCCATCCTCGACCTGGAGTTCGCCCCGCAGGAGGTCGTCTACCGCGCCCTGAGCCGCTGCAACAGCCTGCCCTTCGTGATCATCGGCGAGGAGCAGATCGGCGAGACCGCCTCGGGGAAGGTCCCGGCCAAGGTGGCGCTGCACTACCAGTTCGTGCCGTTGCAGCTCGAGCGCGGCACCCTGCGCGCCGCCTTTGCCAGCCCGCCGAGCATCCGCGACCGCGAGAACCTCCGCCTCCTCCTGGGCGTCCGCCTCGACCCGGTCCTGGCGACGCCCAACGACGTCGCCAATACCCTCAAGCGCATCTACGGCCTCGGCGCTGACAAGGTCCTGCAGCTCCGCCAGGAGAAGCGGGCGCAGCGCCTGACCGTGGCCGAGGGCACCTTCGACGACAAGCAGATCGAGAGTGTCGATGCCAGCGCCGCCGGTGACGAGGCCTCGATCATACCGCTCGTCAACGAGATCATCCTCGACGCCATCAAGTACCAGGCCACCGATATCCATATCGAGCCCTACCGCGAGACCGTCCGCCTGCGCTACCGCATGGACGGCATGCTCCGCGAGATCCCAACCCCGCCGGGCATGGTCGAGCTGCACGAGTCGGTGATCTCGCGACTCAAGATCATGGCGCGCCTGAATATCGCCGAGAAGCGCCTGCCGCACGACGGCCGCATCCGCGTCAATGTCGGCAGCGACTTCTGCGACCTGCGCGTGTCGATCATGCCGACGCGCTTCGGCGAGACGATCTGCATGCGTATCCTGAACCGCGCCAGCATCTTCATGGGCATGAGCCAGCTCGGCCTGAATTCCCGGCAATTTGCCATCCTCAACCAGCTCGTGCACCTGCCGCACGGCATCGTCCTGGTGACCGGCCCGACCGGCAGCGGCAAGACCACCACCCTCTACGCCGCCCTGGCGCAGGTGCGCGACACCAACCCGGACCGCAAGATCATCACCGTGGAGAACCCGGTCGAGTACGAACTCGAGGGCACCAGCCAGATCCAGATGCACTCCGAGATCGGCCTGACCTTCGCCAGCGCCCTGCGCAGCATCCTGCGCCATGACCCGGATATCATCCTCGTCGGCGAGATCCGCGACAACGAGACCGCCGAGATCGCCATCCAGTCGGCCCTCACCGGCCACCTGGTGCTGAGCACCCTGCACACCAACGACTCGGTCGGCGCCGTGAACCGCCTGGTGAACATGGGCATCGAGCCGTACCTCGTGGCCGCCTCGCTCTGCGCCGTGCTGGCCCAGCGCCTGGTCCGGCGCATCTGCAAGAACTGCAAGGTCGAGGACGACACCATGACGCGCCGCGTCCGCGCCGAGATCGCCGAGGTCCTCGGCGTCCCCGCCGAGGATGTCCAGGCCTGGCGCGGCAAGGGCTGCCTGGAGTGCAACCAGACCGGCTACCGCGGCCGCGTCGCCATCTACGAGTTCTTCCTCATGGACGACGAACTCCAGGATATGGTCTCGGCACACCGCCCCACCGGCGACCTCCGCAAGGCCGCCATCGAACGCGGCATGCGCACCCTGCGCATGGATGGCTGGGAGAAGGTCGCCGCCGGTCCAGTTGAGCTACGACCCCGAACGCGACAACCAGTAGCCGTCTGCCGCCCTCCCCCTCGCCTCACTCCAGGTAGAAGGGGTTGGTCCAGGCCGAGCGGCGGTGGCCGATGCCGCCGCCTACGGCCAGGCCGGTCTCCGGGCAGTCGCGGGTCACCCGGGCGCGGACGTAGATCTCGTCGCCCTCGACGCGGTAGGCGCCGCGGGTGGCCTCGGGGAAGCTGCTGAGGATGTCGCCGCCCCGGCCGATGAACTCGATCAGGCTGGGCTGGTCCGTGGTCACCGTGATCGTCCGGCCCGCGACCTCGATGCCGGTGATCGCGGGACCCTGCGAGGCGTAGAAGTTGCCGCTGAGGAGGCTGGCCATGAAGTCCTCGTGGGTCAGCTCATCCATGAAAGGCACGATCCAGCCGCGGCAGCCGGGGCGGCCGTGCGAGTCATCGCTGCAGGTGCCGTGCAGACGATGGCCACGGGCCAGGAGCATGTCCCACAGCGCCTCGGCATTGGTGAACGCGGTGCGGGCGGTGAAGTCGTAGCCCTGGTTGCCGATCTCCAGGCCCAGGGGGAGCTGCTCCAGGGGCGGCAGGAGCTTCTCCGGGTTCCCGAAGATCAGGTCCAGTTCGTCGTAGGTGTAGCCGCTGGTGTTCCAGCGCTGCACGCCCTCGCCATCCAGTTGCGCCCGCGGGTGGCACAGCCCGACATAGGCGCCGCCGTGGACCAGATGCCTGAGGTAGGCGCCGGGGTCGCGGCTGGAGACCTGGCTGTGGTAGAACGACTTCTGGTCGCTCGGATCGGCGCTGGCCGTCGGCAGGCCGACGCAGTTGATCTCGCCGAACAGGTCACCGGCCGCGACGCCGCCGGTGGAGCTGCCCAGGCCGAGTTCGCCGCCGGGG
>JAGVUW010000641.1 GCA_019136035.1 Verrucomicrobiota bacterium
ACGGGTCTCGCCCCCGACCGTCACGCGGCAGCCGCCGCACATGCCGGTGCCGTCCACCATGATGGTGTTCAGCGACACCACGGTATGGATGCCGAACGGCCGCGTCGTCTCGGCACAGAACTTCATCATGATCGGCGGACCGATCGCCACGACCTCAGCCGGCCGAGGCTCCTCCTGGCAGAGCTCCTTCAGCGGCTCGGTGACCAGCGCCTTGCGGCCGGCCGAGCCGTCGTCGGTGACCACGATCAGGCGGTCCGCCAGGGCCGCCATCTCGTCCTGCAGAATCAGCAGGTCGCGCGTCCGGGCGCCGGTGATCACGGTGAGGCGGTTGCCGGCCTGTTTCATGGCCTGGGCAATCGGGTACATCGGCGCCACGCCAATGCCGCCGCCGACACAGACGACGTGACCGACCTTGCGGACCTCGGTGGGCTGCCCGAGCGGCCCGACCAGGTTCTCGATCGACTCGCCCGGCGCCATCTCGGCGAGCATATGCGTGCCACGCCCCACGGCCTGGAAGATCAGTGTGATCCAGCCCGCCGCGGCGTCGGCGTCGGCGATGGTCAGCGGGATGCGCTCGCTCAGCTCGTCGCGCTGCACGATGACGAACTGGCCGGCGCGGCGCTCACGCGCAATCTCGGGCGCCATCACCCGCAGGCGGAAGACCTCCGCCGAAAGCTGCTCTTTGCTCAGAATGCGGTTCATCCGCGCTAGACTCCCGGGAGGCGACGGGCGGCACTGCCCGCGGCGTCCGTTGAAACCGCATACCGATGCGGCCCCGCCAGGACCGCCACGGCATGGCGTACAGCACCAGGGCACAACGCCAAGGCCCGCCGGGCACACCGCGCGCCGGCAGACCTCAGACCAGGCCCTGGTCCAGCATGGCGTCGGCGACCTTGGTGAAGCCCGCGGTGTTGGCACCGAACACGTAGTTGCCCGGCCGACCAAACGCCACGGCCGCCGCCATGCATGTCTCGTGGATCTCAACCATAATCTGATTGAGCCGTTTGTCCACCTCGTCGCGGGTCCACTTCAACCGCATGGCGTTCTGGCTCATCTCCAGCCCCGAGGTCGCGAC
This sequence comes from Verrucomicrobiota bacterium, assembly GCA_019136035.1. Lineage (GTDB taxonomy): Bacteria > Verrucomicrobiota > Lentisphaeria > Oligosphaerales > JAFGRS01 > JAGVUW01. The sequence continues at coordinate 1,076 of JAGVUW010000641.1, forward strand.
ACCCCCCGCGTTCGCCGCCTTGCCGGGTGCATACAGGATCTGACTCGAGAGGAACAGATCCACTGCCTCCGGCGTGCTCGGCATGTTCGCGCCCTCAGCCACCAGGGTGCAGCCCTGCTCCAGGAGCGTCCAGGCGTCCGAACCGCTCAGCTCGTTCTGCGTCGCACATGGAAATGCACAGTGGCAGGGGATCGACCACGGCCGCGCCTGCGGCAGAAACAGCGCACCGAAGGCCTCGGCGTACTCGCGGATGCGGCCACGACGCACATTCTTCAGCTCCATCACCCAGGCGAGCTTCGCCGCGTCGAAGCCCTCGCGGTCGTAGACCGTGCCCTCAGAGTCCGACAAGGTCACGACCTTCGCCCCGAGCTGCAACAGCTTCTCGACCGTGTACTGCGCCACGTTCCCCGAACCCGAGACGGCACAGACCTTCCCCGGAAAGGCCTCGCGACGCGTCTTGAGCATCTCCTCGGCGAAGTAGACGGCGCCATAGCCGGTCGCCTCCGGCCGCACCAGCGACCCGCCCCACCCCAGCGCCTTGCCGGTCAGGACCCCGGTGAACTCGTTGCGGATGCGCTTGTACTGCCCAAAGAGATAGCCGATCTCGCGCGGACCCACGCCGATGTCGCCGGCAGGAACGTCCGTCGCCGCACCGATGTGACGCTGCAGCTCGAGCATGAAGGACTGGCAAAAACGCATCACCTCGCCGTCGGAACGGCCCTTCGGGTCGAAGTCCGAACCGCCCTTGCCACCGCCCATACCGAGTGTCGTCAGCGAGTTCTTGAAGATCTGCTCGAACCCCAGGAACTTCAGGATCGAGGCGTTCACACTCGGATGGAAACGCAGGCCGCCCTTGTACGGCCCCAGGACACTGCTGAACTCGTAGCGGTAACCGCGGTTGACCTGCACCCGGCCCTCGTCGTCCTGCCACGGCACCCGGAAGAGGATCTGACGCTCGGGCTCCACCAGACGCTCCAGAATTCCGGCACGCTCGTACTGCGGATGGCGCTCCAAGACCGGCTCCAGCGACGAGAGGACCTCCCGAACCGCCTGCTGGAACTCCGGCTCGCCCGGATTACGCCGCACCACCGCCTCCATCACCCGCTCGCTGTAACTCATCGCTGTTGCCCTCCGCCTGCGGCGGCCGCCCAAATGAGCGCCTGCAGGCTGCCTGAACCTCGTTGCGGCACATTGCATCATGCATTATCGGCAACGCATTGCCGATGCTGCATACATTACGTGCCGTATCGACATGGCGCAAGGACGCATCAGGGTTTTTCACGGGGCGAGGGCGGAGGGAGGCGACACGGGCGACACGGGCGACACCGGTGACACCGGTGACACCGGAGACACCGGGGACACGGGGGACACGGGGGACACCGGTGACACCGGAGACACGGGGGACACGGGGGACACCGGGGAGAGGGCGGCCGTTTCCCGGGCGCCACGGGCGGCGCCGGGGGACCTGCTTGCGGGCGGCGGGGATGTCCACGGGCGGGGCCGGGGACCCGCTTGCGGGCGGCGGGGGAGTCCACGGACGGCGCCGGGGACCCACTTGCGGGCGCCGGCGGGTCGGGTCGTGACCGACCCGGCCCGCCGCGCCAGGTGTGTCACCGTCAGACGGCGACCTTCACCACCGCCTTCTTGATCTTGCCGGTGCCGGCGAGGGGGGCGTGGACGTCTTCCGGGAAGAAGAGCGCGAATGACCCCGGCGGCACGCGCATCCAGGCAGCCGGTCGATCGCTATAGAAGCCGACATCCTTGGCGGTGTCGAAGGGCGTCGGCTGGGTGCAGGTGTCGATCGGGCTCCAGCCCATGACCTCCTCGCCGCTGATCACGGCCTGGATGTCGACATAGCGCCGGTGCGCCTCGAACTTGGCGCCGCTCTGGCCGCGGCCGTCGACTGTCATCACGAGGACGTAGATGGCGTCGCCGTCGACCTCGTAGCGTCCGTCCGGAAGCGCCGCCAGATCCGTCTCCTGCAGGAAGGCGAAGGCCTTGGCGAAGCGTGGGTGCAGCGTCGCATAGGCGCCGCCGCGCGCGATGGCATCGAGGATCATGGTCAGGGTCCTTTGTGAGACAGCCGGGTACACGTCGTCAGTCTCGCAGACTGACGCCACTGAAGCCGACGCCAGGCCCACGCCTGCACGCCGCGTCACCCACCATAGCCGCCGGGCGGCACCCCGCAAGGCCGTCTGTCATCCCGGCACCGCGGGTGCGCCAGATCGGACAAGAGCAACGACCGCCCGTCACGGGCGCTGGAGCGCGGGTGGCCACAGACGCGAAGGCGTCCTCGAGCCGCAACGGCCTCGGCGGCGCTGCACCCGGCGGCGCCGTCTCCGACAAGCGGCCGAGGCGCGACAGCGCCGCGGTGCCGCCTCACGCCCCGTGCAGGCGCCTGGCGATGCCGCGGCAGAGCCCGTGGGCGTTGTCCCAGAAGAGGCCTTCCACCTCGGCGCGGCTGAGGCCGGCGCGGTCGCAGGCCTGGCGCAGGGCGCGCAGCATCTCGTAGTAGAAGAAGGTGAACTCGACCACATGGTCGGCGTCGTAGATGGCCGAGCCGATGGCGTAGGGCTCGCCCATGAGGTAGGCATACTGGTCGTTGATCTCGACCGACTTGCCACGCAGCCAGGCGATGGGGGCGTCGCTGCCGAAGAGGATGCGCTCACGGGGAAAGTGCTCGAGGGCGTACTGCAGGACCTCGGCGTGGTTGACCATGGCCGTATCCAGCCAGAGATTCGGGCAGTCGGCCAGGGCGTCGAGCTGGCCGACGACATTCCCGTACCAGTAGGCCCGACCGATGTGGGCCAGAATGATCTGGGCGCGCGGCCAGCGCCGGCACAGGGCAAGCAGATCGCGCTGGTTGTCGGGGTCGGCCAGGCGGGCTTCCTTGGGGATGTGCAGGGTGATGGCCAACCCGAGGGCGTCGGCGAGCTCCATCTGCGCCGCGGGGAGCATGTCCGGCACGCGCACGGCCTCGGGATCCAGGCCGGTGACGTAGCTGCGGTAGGGCTTGAAGCCGATGAGGCGGCACTCGCGGAGGCGGCGCTCGAGCACCGCCGGCGAGTCTGAAGGCGCCACCAGAGTCATCCCGAAGGTACGGGAGTTGTCCGACGTGGCGCCGGTGTAGCGCGCCGCGGCATCGCGGTCGGCCTGGCGGTGCGGCGTGCCGAAGGCGAGGCGGCCGAGGGTCCGACCCGGCAGCAGGGCGGCCATCGCATCATCGAACAGCTCGTGCGTGCTCTCGCCACCGAAGCGCTGATAGCACTCGCGCGGCGGGAAGGCGAAGCCATCCGGGAAGGTGCTGCGGTCGAAGAGGTGCACATGCGCATCGAAGAGCCGTTCGGGCAGCCACCCCGAGAGCTCTCGCTCGAACAGCGCCCGATCGCGCGGGGTCAACGACAGGCCGATCTCCGCCATCGCGGTCTCTCCTCCAGGGTCGTCAGCCCTGACGGCAGGCGAAGGCCGTCAGCATGTCCTCGTAGGCCCGCAGGGCGGCCATATCGACGGCCTCGTCGCGGCCATGGATGTCGCGGCCGGGCGTGCCCAGGATCGCCACCGGGATGCCCAGACGGGCGAAATGCCGGGCATCGGTGGCGCCGTTCATGCGCACCGTCTCGATCGGCCGCCCAAACGACGCCGCCATCGCCGCCGAGAGTTCCTGCAGTGCCGGGGTGCGCTCATCGAAGACGACCACGGGCGAGGTCACGCACGGGGTCACGGTCAGACCCGACACCTCGGCCAGGCGACGCAACCACTGCTCCGCACCATCCGGCTCGGTGAAGCGGATGTTCAGGGTCATCTCGGCCTGGTCGGGG
>JAGVUW010000822.1 GCA_019136035.1 Verrucomicrobiota bacterium
GAGGATGAACTCGATGGCGTCGGCGGCGCTGCTGATGCCGCCCATGCCGATGATCGGGACGCTGACGGCCCGGCGGGCCTCGTAGACCAGACGCACGGCCAGCGGCTTGAGGGCGGGGCCGCTGAGGCCGCCGGTGACGTTGGCCAGGCGCGGCCGGCGCGTCTCGATATCGATGGCCATGGCCGGCATGGTGTTGATCAGCGACACGATGTCCGAACCGGCGTCGACGACGCAGCGCGCGAAGTCGCCGATGCGGGTGACGTTGGGGCTGAGCTTGGTGATCAGCGGCAGGCCGGTGACCCGGCGCACCGCCCCGACGACGCGGGCGGCGGCAGCGAGGTCGGTACCGAAGGCGATGCCGCCCTCCTTGATGTTCGGGCAGGAGATATTGATCTCGAGGGCCGCCAGGCCCTGGCGCTCCTCCTCGAGCCGGCGCGCCACCTCGACGTAGTCATCGACGCTGCGCCCCCAGATGTTGACGATCACCGCGGTCGGCACCTGCCGCAGGTAGGGCAGGTAGTGCGGGTCGTGGATGAAGGCCTCGATGCCGGGGTTCTGCAGCCCGATGGCGTTGAGCATGCCGCCGAACACCTCGGCGGTCCGCGGCGTCGGATTGCCCGGCGACGGGAACGGCGAGACGCCCTTCACCGTCACCCCGCCCAGACGCTCCAGCGGCACGAAGTCGGCATACTCGTGCACGTACCCGAAGGTGCCCGAGGCGGTGATGACCGGATTGCGCAAGGTCAGTCCGGCCAGATTGACAGTGAGGTCGGCCATACGTGATACGCCCCGGTGCACTCCGCCATGGCGTCCCCCCAGCCGCGCCCTGGCGCCGGGACCCGCCTGCGCACAACCATACGGGAAGGCCCCCGAAAATCAAGACTGCGACGACGACGCGAGGACGGCAGCCGCGCCGGTCTCACTGCCGTCCAGCAGCAGGCTGACCTGCGCCACCAGGGCGTCGGCCGTGAAGGGCTTCTGCAGGAAGGCCATGTCGTCACGACCACCGCCCAGGTTGCTCACCACCGAGTCGGCGTAGGCCGAGATCGTCACGACCTTCAGATCCGGACGGTCCTGACGCAGACGCTGCGCGACCTCCACACCGCTCATGCCCGGCATGACAATGTCGGTGACCAGAAGGTCGACCTCGTGACGGTGATTCTCCCAGGCCACCAGCAGCTCGACGTCGGTGCGCGCCGGGTAGACGCGGTAGCCATGCAGGGTCAGCCCGCGCTCGATCATGCGCAGAACCGACTCCTCGTCGTCGAGCACCAGGATGCCCTGCTGAGAGCCGGCCGGACGCGGCAGACGCGGCACCGGTGCCGGCGCCGGCAGGACGTCGTCGTCCAGGCTCAGGACTGTCTCCTCACCCGCGCCCAGACTGCCAAGGGCCGCCAGGTGCAGGGGCAGCCAGACCGTGAAGACCGTCCCCAGGCCGACCTGGCTCTGTACCGTGACATCACCGCCGTGCGCCTTGGCGATGCTCTGCACCGTGGTCAGCCCAAGGCCGGTGCCCTCCAGTTCGCCCTTGGTCGTGAAGAATGGCTCGAAGATGCGCCGACGCGTGACCTCGTCCATGCCGTGGCCCGTGTCCTCGACCACCAGCACGGCGTAGTCGCCCTCCTCCAGATTGGCGCCGACCGCCCGCGTCGTCACCAGACGCCGGCCGACCCGGACCGTCAGCCGACCGCCCCGCGGCATCGCGTCGCGGGCGTTCACCGTGAGGTTGATCACGACCTGCTCAAGCTGCGCGACATCGGCCTTGACCATCACCGGCTGATCGGCCAGAATCAGGGTCATATCGACATTCTCCCGAATCAGCCGCGACAGCATCTTCTCGGTGCTGCTCACCACCTCGTTGAGATCGACGACCTCCAGCTCGATGCCCTTGCGCCGGCTGAAGGAGAGGAGCCGGCGGGTCATGCCCGCGGCCCGGTCGCAGGCCCGCAGGATCTCTTCGATGCTGTCGCGGGCGTAGGCGTCCAGCGCGTCGCCGGCACCGAGCAGCAACGCGCAGTTGCCCTGGATGACGGTCAGGAGGTTGTTGAAGTCGTGCGCAATGCCGTCGGTGAGCACCCCGACGGCCTCCATCTTCTGGGCCTGGCGCAGCCGCTCGGCGACCTGCACCTCGGTGCTGATGTCGCGCTGCATCACCAGCACCGCCTCGGGCGCACCGCTCAGGCGCCCGGCCACCGGCAGGACGGCCGTCTCCGTGGTCAGCGTGCCCCCGTCGGCACGACCCTGCCGCAGCCGCCCGAACCAGGGCTGGCGACCCTGCAGCGCCCGCGTCAGAACACCGCGGTCAGCCGCGTCAGCGACCTCGCCCAGGAGCGCCCGCACCGCCTGGCCGCGCAGCGACCCGGGCACCTCGCCGCGCTGCTCGAGGAAGGCGCGGTTGGCCTCCAGCACGCGGCCCTGCGTGTCGGCCAGCAGGATCGACTCCGGCCACTGCTCGAGCAACGCCGCAAAACAGTGCGACTGGCGCTCCCGACGCGCCGCCGCCGCTTCGTCCCAACGCCAGACATGCGCCCCCGAAAGACGAAAGGCGGCCAGCAGAAGACCCACACCCAGAACCGCATAGAGAACCGTCGTGGCCGCGATGCGGCCCAGCGTCGGTATGCCCGACGCCGGCTCCACACAGCCCAGCGTGAACTCGGAGGCCGAGACCACCGTGCGCACCCCGAGAGCGTCCGTCGTGTCACCCGGAGACGTCGGACGCGATGGCATGGCCACCCGCGTCACCCGGTCCGGCGCCAACGCCTGCAGGCCGATGGCGCAGTCCTTCCACGCGTGCGAAATGGTCCGCGGCAGGTAGACCGCGCCTTCCCTGCCAAGCAGAAAGACAGCACGGCTCGAGAAGGCCGGGGCCTCCTGCAGGCGGTCGTCCAGAACCTCGTGGTTGAGCAGCGCCAGGAGCTGCCCGTGGTAGACCCCTCCCGACATCAGAGCCACCGACAGGACCAGCACATCGCCACTGCCCTCGACGTGCAGAATGTCGTAGTTCGGCCGCACGTAGAGGTCCTGGACCAGGCTGCGCAGGGTCTCCAGCGTCAGCGACAACGGCATCGCGTCGGCGACAGCCTCGGAGATGACTTCGCCATTGCGGGCCACAAAGACCAGCATCGAGAAGCAGGGCCGCGAGCCGAAACGGCTCTCGCGGCCAAAGCCCCGCAGGATGGCACTGACGGCGCCCGGGCCGGCCGAGGTGCCCGAGACAATCCGGCTCTGCAGAACACCGGAGTCGGCCAGGTCGCGGATCTCGTTGCGGCGGCTGTTCAGAAACAGCGCCGCCGAGACCGCGCGGCTCTGGGCGTCGCCGAGGAGAGCCCGGCCGGCCTGACGCCGAATCGCCGCCTGCGAGAAGGCCAGGCGAACCGGCAGCGCGACGGCCAGGACCAGCACCCCGGCCACGGCCAGGCTGCACAGTACGCTGCGCCGCGATCCACGCAGCCATGTCTTCACCGCTGCCTCCTCTGGAACCGACGACACACCGCAACCGCAACGACGCTGACCGGGACCGCCCGCACCGCCCGCAGGCCGACCCTGAGGACCCCCGACGCGGCGCCCCGCCACACCGTCCGCAAGACCCTATGCCGCATACCATAGCCCCGGCAGACAGCGCCGTCACCCGGACCGCCGCAGGCGAGTAGGTCGGCGGCGCCGGCCGTGGACCTCCCGGGCGCCACTCGTCTCGTGGCGCCCACCGCCGCCCCGCCGGCGCACGGCGCGCCGAATGGGGCACCGTGAACGATCGCGTCAAGGTATCCTCTGACCGTCCCCGCCTCTGCGGTCTCTGCGTCCTCTGCGGTGAGACGCCCTGCGCGAGCGGCGAACGCCGTCTCGATCGCCCCCGCGAGCCCCCGCCGCGGGCGGCCCCTCAGGCATCCACGGCCGGCGGCAGGGCCGTCTTCTGCTGATTGCGGTCGACGCAGACAAAGGTGATGGTCGTCTCGAAGACGTGGTACTCCTCGATCTCGCCGCACTCCTGAGCAAAGACGCGCACGCTGTAGCGCACGCTGGTGGTCCCGACCGCACCGCGGCGGACCTCGAAGCGCAGCGTCGAGCCGCACTTGACACCGCGCGTGAAGGAGACATCCGCCATGGCCCGGGTCACCAGCCGCGCCCCCGGGAAGTCGCGCACCGCCACCAGGTAGGCATACTCGTCGATCCACTTCAGCATCTGCCCGCCGAACAGATTGCCGTAGTGATTCATGTGCTCGGGTCGGACAATGGTCAACAGGTCCATAGCGCGGACTCCTGACAGCGACGCAGGCGCCGCACCGCGAAACCCGCGGCGCCGGCCTGGCCAGACGCGCGCAACATAGCGCCCGGCCGCGCCAAGACGAACCCGCCGGCGCCCAGGGCCGTTTGAAGATCGCGGCGGCGCTCACTCGGTCACCCTGGAGGGGTGCCAGATCGTAGCCGGGGGTCGCGCGCAGCCCGACCCCCGGAAACGCGGATGGCACGCCGTGCACCCTGGAGGGGTGCCAGAACCGGACTTTCAAATAGCCCTGGCCGGCGCCGCGGTGCTGTTGCCGGATCCGCCAAAGGCGTTACATTGTGGACCATCGGTGCCGACAAACGGCGCCCGACGCAACAGAGTGGCCGCTGCCCGATCCACGGGACACTGATCGCGGCTGCAGGAGTAGGCGACTTGCCGCGCGCATTCCTCAAGAAGCTCTTCGGCCTCATCGGAGGCCGCCGTACCCCCGAAGACCAGCCCGCCAAGGCAGCCCCGGACGCCGCCGGGAAGGCCCCCGCCAAGCCCCCGGAGAAGGCCCCGGCAAAGACCAGGGCGACGCCGCGGCCGCACCGCGCCGGCCAGGACGCCGGCGCCCAGCCGACCGAGGAGGCCCGCCCGGCCCGGCCGCACC